>DAOWNU010000026.1 GCA_030642425.1 bacterium
GGATCGGCTCGATGTCGGGGACATCGAGCTTGTTCTCGAGGACGACGGCGCGCTGGCCTATGTCGTTCGGGCAAGAGTCGAGGCGGCGGTATCGGCGGCCTCCGAAGACAGACTTCCTATAAAGAAATCCGGGGGCAAAACCACTTTCACACCCGACAGGCTGCGAAGAAGCAGGCTGTATATGCCCGGAAACAGCCCGCATCTGTTTTCCAACGCCTGGCTTTTCGGCGCGGATATGCTTCTTCTCGACCTCGAGGACTCCGTCCCGCCTCTCGAAAAACCCGCAACACGATTTCTCGTCCGCAACGCCCTCCTCGCGCTGGATTTCGGCGGGTCCGAGACGGCGGTGAGGATAAATCAGCTTTCCAGCCCGTTCGGAATCGACGATCTCGAGATTATCGTTCCCGCAGGCCCGGAAATAATAATTTTACCGAAGGCAGAATCCGCGGCGGATGTCGAGCTTCTCAAATCCGAAATATCGAGGATACAACGCGAAGCCGGCACGGAGCACGAGATGGGTATCGTGCCGATTATCGAGAGCGCGCGGGGCGTGATAAATGCCGCAGAGATCGCCGCTGTCGACGGCGTCGTGATGCTGGCCTTCGGCGCGGAGGATTTCACGAAAGATATCGGGGCGGAGAGAACGCGCGAAGGCAGGGAGCAATTCCACGCCAGATCCACGGTGATTCTCGCGGCAAGGGCTTATAGGAAAATGGCCTCCGATACCGTGTTCAGCGACCTCGCCGATGTCGAAGGTCTGATCGCCTCGACGGAAGAAGCGAAAGCCCTCGGTTTCGACGGGCGCGGGTTAATCCATCCGGGGCAGGTCGAGATCGTCCATAAGGTTTTCGCGCCAAAAGAGGAAGAGCTGTTATATGCCGTCAGAGTTCTTCGCGCCGCGGAAGAAGCCGAACTCAGCGGAAGCGGAGTTGTCGCGCTGGGGCGGAAGATGATCGATCCGCCCGTGGTCGCCAGAGCGAAACGCCAACTGATGTTAGCCGAAAAAATGGGGCTGCCGATCCCCGAACCGAAAGCAGACTAATTGCGAAAAGAAACACAAAATAGAAAACTTAAGCTTTATCTCGAAGCGATAGTTCTCTTCGCCCTCTTTGTGATATTCCTGTTTGTGCTTATGAACCGAATGAGCAAGGCGGTAAATCAATCTCTGGAAAATAACGTTCCAAAGCAGCAGCACGTTTTGGCGGAACTGCTCGCCCTGCGGATCGAAGATTATTTCCGGGGTATCCGATACGATCTCGCCCTTGCCGGAAAAGACAGGAGATTGAAATATCCGAACCGCACAGAATCCCTCCTATTTATGGCCGACATATACGATGCCATGAAAGAAAGGGTTGTGGGAATCACGCGAATGGACACGGTGGGCACGATTATTCTGACCTGGCCCGACACGCAGGTTATCGGACAGAGCATTGCGAATCAGAGGCACGTCGCCGAAATACTGCGCACACGAAAAACGGTTGTAAGCCGCCCGATAATGACCGTTCAGGGCTTTCGGGCTATAGTAATCCACGAGCCGCTGTTCGACGAGGACTCAACCTTCCTCGGAACTATCGCCGCACTCGTGCCATTGGATAATATCGAGCGGCAGTTTCTCGCCGATCTGACACAAATAGAAGGCGCGGCATTCATTCTCGATTCGACCGGCCAGTTTATTTATCACAACGAGATTGCCCCGGGAACGCTTTTCGATAGAGCGTTCGATATCGAGGACTCCGAAGTTTTGAAAAGACTCCGCGAAACGCTCCCGAAGCCTTTTACCGGACGGGGCGGGTTCTACGACGAGCACGGCAAGTTAATGCTCCTCGGTGTCGCGCCGGCGATTATCGGTCACAACTGCTGGATGATCGGCGTCTATAAAGGGTTCGGCGCTGTTGAAACGATGTTTATCGAATTCCGAAAGGAATTATCTTTCGCCTATATGAGTATCCTCACGTTCATCGTCCTGTGTGTCGTAATAATGATTTCCTCCGCCCGAAAGCGCGAAAGGGACGTCGAACGTTTCATGGAAACGGCGGTCTCCAGAAGGCGGGAGGACTATCTCGCCAAACTGCTCGACAGCTTTCAGGTGATGGTGAATTACGATAACGAAAGGGAGACGCTTCAGATAATCTCCGATTACGCCAGAGAGGCCGGGGATTTCAAGTATATCGGAATATTCGGTTTCGATCCTTCGAACAATTGTATAATCGTCCCCGCCGTATCGTATCGAGAGGCCAGAGACCAAAAGAGCTTTTTCGAGCTTACAGAGACAGTCCCGCAAAGGCTCGAGTTCGACTATGGCGAATCCCACCCATATTATAAAGCGCTCGAGGAGGGCAATTTTCTCAATATCGACTCTATCGAACAGATCGAGACTATCGATAAAAGAATGGCCAAGATTGGCAAACAGCTTCTGGAAATACTGAAAGCATCGGAATATATGGTCTTTCCGCTCGGCAACGATATTGGACTTTTCGGGTTTATGGTCGTTGTCGGCGACGAAAATATCTCCTCCACCGGAAAGATTGTCGGGAGTTATCGAAAGCTCTTTTCGATGATTATGCGTATCGCCCGCGAACTCGGGGAACGGCGCGACTCCAACGTGCTTTTCAAAGACGTGCTTTTCAATCTGGGATATGGTATCCACGTGGTTGACAACAATCTCCGGCTCGTATATTTCAACCGATCGATAGCGAAAAATCTTGGCTGGACGGAGGACGATATCGGCCAGCCGATAATCGATATTTTCCCCTCGATGGCCAAGCTCGGCCACGAGAATATCTATCGTGAGGTTTTCCGCACCGGAAGGGGTGTGGCGACCGAGGAAGCGAGTTTCCTCGGAGAAGGCGACAAGCGTTTCGTAAGGACGAGCCTGATTCCCATCTCATCGCCAGAGCACGGCATATCGAGGATTGTCACCGTGATAGAGGATATCACGCGACAGAGGGAGCTTTCGGAAGAGCTAAAGGATACGATGCGGGAATTGAAGGTTCAGGCCTCCACCGACGCCCTTACCGGACTGTATAATTACCGGTATTTCTCCGACGCCCTCCCGAAAATGATCGTCACCTCCCGCGAGGCGAAGGCGTCCCTGTGTCTTGTGGTTCTCGACCTCGACAACCTCAAGGCATATAACGATCTGGGGGGTCATCATTACGGCGATACTCTTCTCAGGGTCGTGGCGCATATCCTCGTCCAGCATCAGACTCCCGGCGATATCACCGCCCGTTACGGCGGGGACGAGTTCGTGATGATATTGAGAAATACCAACGTCGAGGGGGCGAAAAACCGCGCCGAACTTATCCGGACGAACATACTCGCCTATCCTTTCCGCGATGAGGAATTTCTCACGGGGGGCGATATTACGGCCAGCTTCGGCGTGGCGCTTCTGACAGATGATATCGAGGACGCCGACGACCTGATGCGCCGTGCGGACCGTGCGCTCTACCGCGCGAAAGACACGGGCAAGAACCGCGTGTGCGTATGGGAGAAGTAGGGGCGGGCCAGCGTGGTCGCTCTGAATTAAATGGTGGTCGCCCCGAATCGGGCCAGCGCCAAAATAACATAAAAGGGCAGGCACACGGGCCTGCCCCTACAATCCCGACGCCGTTTGGCATCCCGACGAATCCGTCGGTTCGGGCGTGTTTCTCGTCCGCACGAAGATAGGCGAAAATTCGGTTACGAAGAGGGTTGTATATTTGAAATAATCCGAATAAACACAGGAGCACAATATGGGACGAATACCGTGGGAAGAGAGATATGCGAAACGCGAGGCGACTAAAAAACGCCACGCCGAGTCACGGGCAAAATATCGCAAAATATGGGACGAAAAAACTAAACGCCTGATGGTGAAACTTCGGACCGCACTATCCAAGGCGGGTCTTAAACAAATGCAGGTCTCAGATTTCTCCGGCGTCGATCCATCCACGATAGTCAAGCTCCGACAGGGGTGGCATAAAACCGTGCGATTGACGACGTTTGTAAGTATAGCGGAGGTTTGCGGCTACGAGGTTAAGCTCGTCCCGAAAGACCCATACGACGATATTTTACGGGAGTATCGGGTTAAAAAGCTACCACCGTTGCCGAAAAAAGGCGCGGAAAAATCCCAAGAGTGAGCGTCCCGGTTTGAGGAGTAGTGAATTAGGATTGAGGAGCGACCGATTAGGCATGAAGAGCACTAAAATCGTGTTGAAGAGCGCCTTATTCGGTTTGAAGAGCAATGATGTAGCATTGAAGAGCACCTTATTCGGTTTGAAGAGTAATGATGTTGTGTTGAGGAGCGATTTATTCGGATTGAGGAGCCATTATCTCCGCTCCAAGAGTGAACGGAAAAATCGTCTCTATTGCTGGGAATAACGAAGATTATATATTTGAAATGACCGTAGGGGAGCACCTGCGTGTGCTCCCGCTTCGTAAAATGCGATAATCGCTGTTTGATAAACGGGCGGACACGTAGGTCCGCCCCTACACACGGAGGAAAAAATGAAATTAGTCGAAAACGCACTCGGACGCCTCGTTCCATCAGAAATGGACGGGCGCAAACTCACGCCCTATCGTGGCGCATTCGCAGACCCGCTCGCAAAGGGCGTTCGCGCCGCGCCGCCGATACCGCATTCCTACCCGATTCACGAAGGCGGCGAGGAAAAGGTTCTGAAAAACCTGAAAGAAGCAATCCGCAAAACCGGCCTGCGCGACGGCATGACAATTAGTTTCCACCACCACCTGCGCAACGGCGACTACGTTATCAATATGGTCGTGGACGCTATCGCTGCGATGGGGATAAAGGATATCACGCTCGCCTCGACCGCGCTGTTCCCCTGCCACAAACCGATTATCGAGCATATAAAATCCGGCGTGATACGCAATATCCAGAGTTCGATGAACGGCCCGGTCGGAAAATTTGTCAGCCACGGCAACCTGCCCACCTGCGCGATTTTGCGCACGCACGGCGGCCGTGTCCGCGCTATCGAGGACGGCGATTTGCATATCGATGTCGCATTTATCGCCGCGCCCTGCGCCGACGATTACGGCAACGCCAACGGAGTCTATGGGCAGTCGGTCTGCGGGCCGCTCGCCTACGGCGCAATCGACGCGCAATACGCCGACAAAGTCGTCGTGGTCACGGACAATCTCATCCGCTATCCGTGCCTGCCGATAAGTATCCCGAGCACGCATGTCGATTATGTCGTGGTCGTCGATGAGATTGGCGACTCGGAGCTGATTGTCAGCGGCACGACGCGAATAACCCGCAGTCCGGCGCGGCTGTTTATCGCGGAGATGGCGGCGAAGTTTATCAAAGAATCGCCATATTATAAGGATGGCTTCGGTTTCCAGACCGGCGCGGGCGGAATAAGCCTCGCGGTGACAAAACATCTCGGCGACTACATGCGCGAAGACGGAATTCAGGCGGCGTATATCAACGGCGGAATCACGCAGTTCGCCGTGGACCTGTTCCACGAGGGCATTGTCGAAAAACTTTTCGACGGCCAGGTGTTCGACACAAAGGCGATAGACAGTTTCCGCGACGATCTCTGGCACTGCGAAACGCCGATGACGATGTATGCGAACATCCACAGCAAGGGCTGTCTGGTCAATCGACAGGACATCGGCTTCCTCGGCGCAACCGAGGTCGATGTCGATTTCAACGTCAATGTGAACACGCACTCGGACGGCCTTTTGCTGCACGGAATCGGCGGGCACACCGATGTCGCCGCAGGCGCGCAGCTGTGCATGATAGTAATACCGGCATACAGGAAGCGTATCCCAGTTATCCGCGACGCCGTAACCACGGTTACGACGCCCGGCGAGACGATCGATGTTATAGTAACGGAGCTTGGAATTGCGATAAACCCGCGCCGAAAAGACCTTATCGAGCATTTCAAGTCGTCGAAACTGCCGATCCGGGAAATCCGGGATATGAAGAAGCAGGTGGACGGTATTGTCGGCGGACAGCCCGCGTCGCCGGAGCTTGGCGACAGAATAATCGCGCTCATCGAATACCGCGACGGCACGATAATCGATAAGGTTATGCAGGTGATACAGTAGGGTGTGCGCATCCTGCTGCTTTATGGGCCGCGACGAATATCGCGAAGATAAACAGCACGGCTGGATTGGAATTTCCGATTGGCGCTTGACTTTAACCGGATGATAAGTTTTATTGATAAGCGTAAAACCGCTGAGTTGTAAGACACGCACGCCGACTCGATTAAGAAAACTAAAAAACCAAATTGAGGTTATACAAGGAGGGAAATGGAAAGATGTGCAATATTTATTGATGCCGGATACTTCTCGAAAGTATTAAAGGATTTCGATGAGCGAGCGGACTACATAAAACTTTCGGATGAATTAGCTTCAGAAAATATTAGGCTCCGGACTTACTATTATGATTGCCCCCCGTATATTAGCGCTAAGCCGAATTCCGACGAAAAAAAGCGTAAATCCGAATTCGATAAATTTATCAAGTATTTAGTTAGCCAACCGAGGTTCGAGGCGAAATTCGGGAGATTACAGAAGATTGGAAAAAATTACAAGCAAAAGATGGTCGATGTGTTACTATCTCTCGACCTATCAAGATTGGCGCTTGAACATCAAATCCAAAAGGCTATCATAATAGCTGGTGATAGCGATTATGTTCCAGCAATACAGATAGCTAAGGATGCTGGAGTAGTAGTATCTTTATGCTTCTTCGAACGCCCACGCGACCCGAATAACCCGGATGACAAGGGATTCCGGATACACGACGAGCTTAAACTCGTTTGCGATGAATGGATAAAAATCGACAGGGATTTCATAGAAGATGTGAAAGTCTAAACCCGATTCTTCGAGGAAAAAAAATCGGAATTCTACTTGACAATATCTGCTTTGCTCTTATCTTATTTATGAGGATATTCTTGTCACCTGGTTCGCCAAGGGGCAACTTTAATGCTCGCCGGTGATCGTTCGCGGTCGCCGGTTTCTTTTTAACCCTTATTACAACGCGACAAATACCGCGACGGCACGATAATCGACAAGGTGATGCAGGTCGGCAATGCCGACTGATGAGTCGTCGAAACTGATTGACTAAATTTTACAAACCTCTCTGTAAGTAGTTAAAATGAAGGAGACTACATTGGAAGAAAAGAAAAAGTTTGCGGAATTGGATCCGGGCCGCATGGCGGGTCTGCTGGAAGATTTTCCGGCCCAGCTGCCAAGGGGGAGAGAAATCGCAAAAGCGGCCGATCTCTCGTCGATAGACACATCGATAGTGAAAAATATCGTTGTCTGCGGCATGGGCGGAAGCGCTATCGGCGGCGACCTGATACGCGCCTATGCCCTCGAAGAACTCGCCGTTCCGATGATTATCAACCGCGACTACCGACTGCCCTCTTTTGTGGGCGGATCGTCGCTGGTTATCGGTTCCAGCTATTCCGGCAATACCGAGGAAACCCTCGACTCCTTTACCGAGGCGGGCAAGCGGGGCGCGCAGAGGATCGTAATAACCACCGGCGGCAGGATCGCCGGGATTGCCGAAGCGGAGAAAATCCCAAAAATTGTGATCCCGCCGGGACTTCCCCCGAGAGCTGCGCTCGGATACAGTTTCTCGCCCATGTTGACACTGCTCGAATCGTTCGGTTTTATCCCGGATCAGCAGAAGGCGATGGACGAGACATACGATATTCTCTTGCAAGGAGTCGAGAGATATAATACTGAAGCGCCGGAAGAAGAGAATGCCGCGAAAAATCTCGGACGCCGATTATTCCAAAAGCTCCCGCTCATATACTCCGACGATTGGCATTTCAATTCGGTTGCGGTGCGTTTCCGGGGGCAGATAAACGAGAACGCGAAACAGCTGGCATACACCGCCTTTCTGCCGGAAAACAACCACAACGAACTGGTCGGGTGGAAAAAACTCGGCCCGCTTGGCGATATTGCAGTCGCGGTCTGGTTGACCGACTGCGAAATGCACCCGCGGGTCGCTTTCCGGGCGGATTTTATGAGAAAGGTTCAGAAAGACTGCGGCGTGGATACTATCGAGATGAGAAGCGTCGGGGAATCGCTGCTGGCGCGTATGTTCTCGCTTATCCAGTTCGGGGATTGGGCGAGCTACTATATGGCGATATTCAACGGCGAAAACCCCACGCCGGTGGCGGCTATCGATAGGCTCAAGGCCGCTTTGAAAGAATTTGGGAATTGAAAATTAGCCGGGAACTCCCGAACTCTCAATATTAAATGATTTCAAGGATGTGAACAAATGAAAGCAATAATACCGGTTGCCGGAACAGGATCGAGATTGCGCCCATTCACCGCCACAGTGCCGAAACCGCTTCTGCCGGTCGCGGGGAAACCGATACTGGCGCATATCCTCGACAATATCATCGCCTCGGGCGTCGATGAAGTTATCCTTATAATTGGATATAAGGGCGAGAAAATCAGGGAGTATGTCGAGCGGAATTACTCGATACGAAAGAATTTCGTGGAGCAGAAGGAACTGCTCGGCCTCGGTTATGCCGTCCGACTCGGGCTGGATTTTGTGGACAACGAACCGGTTCTTGTCGCCCTCGGAGATACAATAGTCGAATTGGGCCTCGGCGAGATTTTGCGGGGAGACAGGAATATTATCGGAGTCCGCAGGGTCGAGGATCCGCGAAGGTTCGGAGTTGTCGAACTGGAAAAAAGCAGGATAATCCGCCTCGAGGAAAAACCGGAGCATCCCGCGAGCGATATGGCGATAACCAGCCCCTATTTTTTCACCGATTCCGATAATTTGAAAGCCTCTCTGGACGAGATTATCGGGAAAAAACTTCGCACGCGCGGCGAATACCAGCTCACGGACGCTATCCAACTAATGGTCGCGGGCGGCGAGAAAATCTTCGCCTGTGAGATAAAAGGCTGGTTCGACTGCGGCACCGTGGAGACGTTGATCGAGACGAACCGCCATCTGCTGAAAAATGTCAAATCCACGCCGGAAGCGGAGAACGCGGTGATCGTCCCGCCCGTGTATATCGGGAAGGGCGCGACAGTGGAACGCAGCGTTATCGGGCCTTTCGTCTCGATAGGCGAGGGCGCCGAAGTGCGCGATTCGGTTATTGCGGACTCCATTATCGGCGACGGCGCAATTGTCGAGCGGAGCCTGCTCAGAGCGAGTATCCTCGGCAACCGCTCGATCTATCGCGGGCAGAGCAGCCGGATGATTCTCGGCGACCATTCCGAGGGCGGCCAGGCACCGGCCTGAGCGGGGTCGGCTATGCCGGCAGATGAGGTTTTGCGGAACAATTCAACAAACCTCTTGCGCAAAACTGAAGTGAATCTTATATTGAGGGCGACGAAAAACGTTGGATCGGAGAAATCTTGACTTTTTTTAGTCAATCTTTAAACTGGTGATGTATCTATTAAAAAAACTTTTAAAAGGAGAGAAAAATGGCCGAGAAATATCTGTTCACGTCGGAAAGCGTCACGGGGGGGCATCCAGATAAGATATGCGACCAAATATCCGACGCTATCCTCGACAACGTTCTGAAAAACGATCCCATGGGGCGGGTTGCATGTGAGACATTCGTGACAACCGGCCTTGTTCTGGTTGGCGGCGAGATAACCACGGAAACCTATGTCGATATACCAAGAATTGTCCGAAACACTGTCCGCAGAATCGGCTATACCGACCAGCACATCGGGTTCCACTGGGAGAACGCCGCAGTTATCACAACTATCGACAGGCAATCGGGAGATATCTCGATGGGCGTCGACCGCGAGGGCGCCGGCGACCAGGGGCTTATGTTCGGCTATGCCGTGAAAGAAACGGACGTCCTGATGCCGCTGCCAATCACGTTGGCGCACCGGCTGACAATGCGCCTGACCGAGGTTCGCGAGAGCGGACTTCTCCCCTGGCTTCGCCCCGACGGTAAATCTCAGGTTACTGTCGAATACAAGGACGGCGTCCCGAGCCGTGTCGAGGCGGTGGTGATAAGCACACAGCACACCGACGAAGTTGATATGAACGAGCTTAGGGCGAAAGTGCAAAAGCATATCATCGAGCCGGTTATCCCCGAAAAAATGCTCGACGACAACACGAAATATCATATCAACCCCACCGGCAGGTTCGTGATAGGCGGGCCGGTCGCGGACACCGGGCTTACCGGCAGGAAAATAATCGTCGATACTTACGGCGGTGTCGGCAGCCACGGCGGCGGCTGTTTCTCCGGCAAAGACCCCACGAAAGTTGACCGGTGGGCAAGCTATATGGCACGTTATATCGCAAAAAATATTGTGGCCGCGGACCTGGCGGACAAGTGCGAAATCCAGCTCGCGTATGCTATCGGTGTCGCCGATCCGGTCAGTGTGATGATCAACACCTACGGCACTGGCAAGGTCGCCGATGGCGAACTCACCGCGATTGTTCGCAAGGTTTTCCCGTTACGGCCCAAAAGCATTATCGCGCATCTCGACCTGCGCCGCCCGATTTTCGAAAAGACCGCCGCTTACGGTCATTTCGGCAGGGAGCTTCCCGAATTCACGTGGGAAAAGACGGATAAGGTGGACGAATTACGTGCCGCCTGCGGCGTGTAGTTTCGCATTTTTAGAAAAGGCAAAACGAGCCGCGCGGGTTATGACGATATAATCCGCGCGGTTTTTAAATAGGGAAATGGTTTTTCCATGAAAAGAGCGACCACGATATTGCTTTCGATTATGTTCTTATCCGCCACACTTCTACCGGCGGAAATGTTGCTCTCAAATAACTCCAGTTAC
>DAOWNU010000409.1 GCA_030642425.1 bacterium
ATGGTCGTATGTAGTAGTTCAATAGCTTCGCGTAGTAGTTCGATGGTCGTATGTAGTAGTTCAATAGCTTCGCGTAGTGGTTCAGTAGCTTCGCGTAGTGGTTCAATGGCCGTGTGTATCGCCTCGATGGCTGCATGTTATCTCGCTACGACGTTCTGCGTCCTCGATGCGGAACGCAGGAACAAGGTGAAACTCATATTTAAAATTACTATAAGGCCTTGACCAACCACGTGAATCGAGTATATTAAGGTGTGATGATAGACCTGATGGAATACATAAAAAGACAAATCCTCCTCGGCGACGGCGCGATGGGGACGGAGCTGTATCGTCGCGGAGTCCCGGGGGGGCATTGCTACGACGAATTGAACCTCTCGAACCCCGGACTGATAGAGCGGATACATCGCGATTATATTTCCGCCGGGGCAATGATGATCGAGACCAATACGTTCGGCGCGAACCGGCATATCCTCGGCGTCTATTTCGACCTTGGCGATAAGGCGTTCGCGATCTGCGAAAAGGGCGCGAGGATCGCACGTGCCGCTGTCGCGTGGCGGGATATTCTCGTCGCGGGGAGTATCGGCCCAATAACGAGGCCTTTCGAGTCGGAAAACAATCCGGGGAAAGACGAACTTGCGGAAACCTTCTCGGAGCAGATAGCGGCCCTTGTTCAGGGCGGCGTGGATATGTTAATCCTCGAGACCTTTGCGGATATCGAAGAAATGGTGATAGCGTTCGGGGCGGCGAAAGAGCAAGCCCCCGGATTGCCCGTTATCTGCAGCATGTCCTTTGTCGAGGGCGCGCGGACTGTAACCGGTGTCGAGCCGGGCACGGCGGCGGCCGGGCTGATCGCGGAGGGGGCGAAAATTGTCGGGGCCAATTGCGGGGCCGGGCCGAGGGGAGTTTTCGAGGCCGTGAAGGGACTGGCTATCAAAAAGGACATGACTCTATCGGCCATTCCAAACGCCGGCCTGCCGGCATTCTCCGACGGTCGATTCGAATATACGGCGGGGCCGGATTATATGGCGCATTACGCGAGAAAATTCGCCACGGCGGGCGTCTCGATAATCGGCGGTTGCTGCGGAACGCGCCCGGAACATATAAAGGCAATGGCCGGTGCCCTCGAAGGGATCGAGCCGGGACCCATTCCGAAAATATTTCCCATCGAGGAGCGCGTGGAAAAGGCGAAGATCGAGCGCACAAGGACACCCACGGCTTTTGAAAGGGCAATCGAGAGCAAGTTCGTTTATACTATGGAGATAGACCCGCCACGGGGCGTCGATTCCGATAGTGTTATCGGGGCCGCGAAGAATTTCATATCGAGCGGCGGCGACGCTGTCAATATTTCCGACATCCCGATGGCACGGCTGAGAATGGCAGCGCTGCCGCTCGCGGCGGCGATCCGCCGGGGGACAGGTATCGAGGTGATTCTGCACGTCACCGCGCGGGACAGGAATCTCATCGCGATCCAGTCGGACATCCTCGGCGCCCACACGCTTGGGATAAGAAACGTCCTCGCCCTGCGCGGCGACCCGCCAAGTATCGGCGACTATCCATTCGCCACCGGTGTCTATGATGTTACGAGCGAGGGGATCGTGTCGATAGTTTCCGCATTCTCACAAGGCGTGGACAGGCTGGGCGTGAATATCGACATGCCGGCGGACTATTATGTCGGTGTGGCGGTGAACCAGAACGCCGGGAATTTCGAGCGCGAACTTGTCCGGCTGGAGGGAAAAATCGCTGCCGGGGCGGCCTTCGTCCAGACACAGCCCGTTTTCGATATCGAAAAGCTAAAAAAACTTGCCGAATCTTTAGACGGCAGGGTTAAACTGATTGCCGGCCTTATGATCCTCGCCTCGGAGCGGCACGCGGAATTTATTCACAACGAGGTGCCCGGGATCGCTATCCCCGATGATATCAGGAAACGGATACGCGGGCTTTCCGGGAAAAAAGGGCGCGAATGCGGGCTTGAAATTGCGCGCGAGACGCTCGACCATATCCGAAATATCGCCGACGGCGTGTGTATTATGGCCCCGTTCGGGCGCTACGAATTGGCGCGGGAACTGTTGCCATGAAGAGAAATGTTCACACGGAAATATCGATCAAAATAAGGCCCGACTTTGTTCTGCGCAGGCTTGGATATGGCAAAACGCGTCCGGCGCCCGATAATATCCACAAAAGACTGACCGGGATAATCGCGGAGGCCGGGGCGCTTATCGAGCCGAAATTGGCATATATCGACGCCGATATTGAATCGAGAAAAGAATTTCTCGTAACAATCGAGGGCGGACTGCATTTGCCGGGCGAAAGTATATTTAAGCTGCTTCGCAATTGTGTATCGGTCAGGATTTTCGGCGGCACGATTGGCGAAGAAATTTCGTTCGAGATAGAAAGTAGAACGGCAAAGGGCCGCGAGGACGAGGCCCTCCTGCTGGACGCGGTCGGCTCCGAAGCCGCGGAGGAACTCGCACGGACGATTCACAAATGGACATATCTGAGCGCCAGACGTAGCAAGATGAGGGTAACTTCGAGATACTCCCCCGGCTACGGCG
>DAOWNU010000256.1 GCA_030642425.1 bacterium
AGAACGCTCGTGTATCCGCCTTTCAAACACACATGGGGGATACACAAGGGCACCGAGCGCAAGCTCGATATGCTTCTGGGCAACGCCACCGATTTTGTCAATCCGCAGGGACTCGCTGTAACCCGCCTAATTGTCTGGGACGATCCGGACAAAACGAAGGACGACGATGAACTGACCGCCTACGGTATCAACTCGGGGCGCGACGAAATTATTTATAATATCAGCATGTATTCCCTCGATATTTTTGGCGAAACCGGTTCCGGGCCGGGGCAGTTCAAATCGCCGAGGGGCATATCCGCAGACCCGAAAGGGGACGTTTTTGTCTGCGATACCGGAAACAGGCGAGTCGCCCACCTGTTCAACAGCGGCAAAGGCCTAAAATGGGTTAAATCGTTCGGGGAAGAGTTGCTTGTGGAGCCGCACGATGTCTCGGTTACGGAGGCGGGAACACTTTTTGTGACGGACCGCGCACGAGGCACAATCGAGGTTTTCACATACGGAGGCGAACATGTGAAAACGCTGGGCGGGTTGGTCTATCCGACAGGAATCGCGGTGGACAACCCGAAAATGACGAAATCCCGCTACGCATACAGTTTCATTTATGTAATAGACGGCAACGGCACAATACTCCGCAAAATGGACTACGACGGCAAAATTCTTTCCACCCTCCAGCTCGGGGAAATGCCGGTCGAATCCGGAAGGATGAAATATATTGCGCTCGATTTCTTCGACAACGCCTGGGTGACCGATTCTGTGGTCTGCAAAATATACAAGTTTGACAAGGACCTTCGATATATCACGAGTATCGGCGAGTGCGGCGATAATGATTATCAATTCGAGCACCCGACAGGAATTGCTATCTGGCGGCGTTTCGGACAGATTGTGGTCGGGGAGCGGCGTTCGGCACAGTATTTCTGGATTGGCACGGACATCGCCCGCTTCGACGCCGCGATGGGCGAAGACCGCGACGGCAATCCCGCTGTGAACCTGACAATGTATTTCACGGACAGAACCTACGCCCATATCGAGATAAAAAGGGACGGGCAGCTGGTGCGGGAGCTATATAACCATAAGCGGCTTCGACAAGGATCGGTTTCTTTAACATGGGACTTGAAAGACGACGCCGGAACCCGGGTTCCGCCGGGGGAATACACCATCGAGATGACTATCGAACCAACCTATTCGAGCTTCGGGCATTTCGATAAGGACGTTTCGACAAAGGTCGTTGTCGATGGGTAGGCGGAATTTTGTCGGGGAATTCGATATCGAGATAGAGCGGATGGTCTTCGGCGGCTACGGTCTCGGCCATTTCGACGGAAAAGCGGTATTTGTCGCGCGGGCATATCCCGGCGAGAAAGCACGGGTGCGAGTTTTCAAGCGGAAAAAGGGCGTCCTTTTTGCGGAGCCTATCGAGATATTAAAGCCATCCCCACACCGGCGGAAAGCCCCCTGTGAATCGTTCGGAAAATGCGGCGGCTGCGCGCATCAGGATATCGAATATGACATCCAATATGAATATAAGGTCGAAATCGTCCTGGACGCTCTAACCAGACTCGGCCATCTGAAAAATATCCCCGTGCCGGAACAAATCCCCGCCGAAAACGAATTTCGCTATCGCAACAAGATGGAATTCGCATTCTCCCGCGATAACAACGGCCAAATATTCATGGGGCAACACATGCGCGGCCGTTTCAACCGGTTCGTTCCGGCGGAAAAATGCCTTCTCATGCCGGAAATTGGCACGGAAATACTCGATATATTGAAATCCACAAGCGAGGAGATGGGCCTCGATATTTACGACAATCGAAACGACACGGGCCTTCTTCGCTATGCCCCGCTTCGCTTTTCCCACACTGACGGCGATTATATCTGCTCTGTTACAACACGGCACTCGCGGCCGGAATCGATATCCAAACTGCTCGATTCTGTCGATAAGCGCGTTCCCGGCATGTCCGCCGGGGTTATGGTTGTGAACGAAAGAACCGGCGATACCGCGGTCGGGGAGCCGCGCCTGCTCGCCGGAAAAGGCTTTATCGAGGAGGAAATCGAAGGCATCCGATTCCGGATTTCCCCGCAGAGCTTTTTCCAGACCAATACGGAAATGGCGCGCGTGTTCTACAGAAAAATAATCGAATATGCGGAACTCAGCGGCGACGAAAAAGTCCTCGACCTATACTGCGGGACGGGCACTATCGCCCGGCTAGTCGCGCGAAATGCCGGGCACGTGATAGGTATCGACAGCGTTTTGTCATCGATAGAGGACGCCGAAATCGGCGCCGCCCGCGATGGCTGCCGCAACACTACTTTTATTTGCAATTCGGTGAAGAAGAGCCTCGGGACGGTCTTCGAGGATTTTACTCCGCGTGTGGTTATCCTCGACCCGCCGCGCGGGGGGATAGCGAAAAAGACGCTGACCAGAATAATCGAGCACGCCCCGCCGAGAATTGTCTATGCCTCATGCAATCCCACAACGCTCGCGCGCGATCTCGAAAGGCTCACCGAGCATTATAAATTCGAGAGGCTCGCAATTGTGGACATGTTCCCGCAAACCTACCATATCGAGTGCGTAACGAGGCTCGAACATAGATAGATTTCCGGGAAAATATCGCAATCGAGGTTCGTCTCGACGCTTCCCATGGCCCCGGAACTCCCCGCCTTCCGTTTCCACAGCGACTCGATAGCGAGAATATGATTTTCAAGAAGAAAAATGCCGTTCCGAAGGTTTCTACATCCTATTTCGCCAGTTAAAAACCATTTTCCGACAGTTTCAAATCACTTTTTTCCTCTTGCACCCACATTTCCGCGTGGGGTACCTATTACCTCTTACCTATATTTATCTATGAAGCTTTTTCTTTGTCCAGTGCCCGGAAAGAAAATACGGCAGGAAGAACGCAATCTGAACTGCATAGGTTATCAAAATTGCAACGAACACACCATTCACCTGAAGAGAAGTTTTCGAGAGGAAAATCGCCAATGGAATTTGAACGCCGAAAAAGACCAACGCCAATATAATCGCGGGCATCAGGGTTTGCCCAGCACCGTTTATTGCGCGGAGCAATATAGAAATCAAAGCCAGCATCGGGTATCCGAGAATGATCGTTCGCAAGCCTTCGGAGCCGATCCGCACGACCTCGGGATTGTCGTTGAAATGGGAGACGATCCAGGGGGCGAATACATAAAGCACGGCCCCGAAAGATATTAAGAGAATTTCCAGCATCCCCGATGCGATCCATGTGGAACGAATCGCTCTCTCCGGTTTTCCGGCGCCAAGGTTCTGACCGACTATCGCGCCACTGGCGTTGCCGAGACCGAACCCCGGCAGCAGCGCGAACATGTTGATCCTCATAGCGAGAACGAGCGCGGCGATAGCTTCGGTCCCGAAACCGGCAACCACTTTAATCATAACGAGATTGGCAACGTTGCTTATTGCCGGCTGGATAGCGGCAGGCAATCCGACCCGGATGATATGCCAGAGTCTTTCCTTATGCCATCTTATTGCCCTTATCGGAAGCTTGAAAGATCTACACCGCGAAATAAGACCCAGAGGCCGAGCACCATCGCCATCCCCCGCGCGGAGACGGTCGCGATAGCGGCGCCCTTGACGCCCCATTGTGGGAACGGCCCTATCCCGAGGATTATCAATGGGTCGAGAATTATGTTCAGGCCAACCGAAAAAAGCATGATGAACATCGGCGTTTTGGAGTCGCCCGCGCCCTGCAGGATGGCGTTGACAGACGTGGTAAAGGCCATACCGATCATGCCGATGAACATAATTCGAATGTATTGTGTGCCCAGTTCGAGTGCGGAGCCTCTGGCGTCGAGAATTACAAGAATTTTATGTGCGAGTGTCGCGCCGAAAATCCCGACGACGATAGAGATAATGAAGGCG
>DAOWNU010000133.1 GCA_030642425.1 bacterium
CCTTCCTGGCCTCTTCCAGCGATGGGATCTCGTTCGACAATAAATAGACGACCAGATCGCCCTTAACCTCGCTATCCTTATCATCGGCAACATGCATAAGAAGAATTCCTGGTGTAATATCGAGAGCTTCGCCCAGATCGGTCATTCCCGGGAGTTCGGGGAGATCCTCGTTTTGCTCACCTTCCTGTGCCGCTGTAGCTTGCTTCTGCACACTTCCTAAAGCAAGTGTGATCATAAAGAAGATGAGCAGCTGGAAGATGATGTCTATCAAGGAGGTCCAGTCAGCACTCGGTACTGATTCACCCCGTGGCTTTGCCATGATAAAACCTCCCTTTTCTATGCTCTATTGAGTATCTCGATAACAATTTCTTCCCATTTGGAAAAAATGAAATCGGCTTTGCCGCGATAGTAATAATACATAAGCATGAATGGAATTCCGAACATCAATCCGAGAATCGTAGTGATTAACGCTTGTTGGATTCCTCCTGCAAGCTTACTGACCGTCTCGGCCATCGGTGCATCGGGATTCTCCATAAGCTGCGCCTGAATACCTATAAAAGCATTCTGGATACCTTGCACCGTGCCGAACAGACCCAACATAGGCTCGATCGATCCAAGTGCCCAGAAAGCGGTAGTTGTCCACCCTTTGATAGTGTCGATCTCTTTATAGGATGTGTTTTCAGTGGCGCGATCCATCTCCTGGCTTGCCCACCAGTTGTTGCGGTTTGCACGCTGGTTTTCAAGAGCGGCCAGAAGGACCTTCGGGAAAGAATACTCGAGCGGCTTTCTCTTTAATTTTATCCCGGGAACGCCGTTTTTACAAACATCGATCGCCTGTTCGATAGCGGGAAGTCCTTCCTCGACCCACATCCTTTTCTTGACCTCTTCCTGTTCCTGCATCGAAGCCTTGATAAATTCTTCGGTGCTGTCCCAGCAACTGGGGTCTTGAACCATCGCCGCCATCGCGCGGGACCAGTATTTTGCCACTTCGCGTATATAGACATTCCCCTTATCGGAAAGGTGGTCCGTCTTTCCCGTGCGGTCTAAAGGCAGCGCGGAATATAGGAAACCGGGTTTATTTGGCGGAAATATACTGGCAAGACGCATTTTCCACCATGTAATCGGCCAAACGACAAATAAACCCACGAGTCCCAATAGGACAATGAACGGAGTCTGCCAACCGCCATATTTGAAGTAGAATTTCACCCAATAAATCAGGTTTTTCTCCTCTGCGGCTCTTCCGCCCGAAGGTTTTTCGTGTTTAAAAACGGTGCCGGCGGCGAAATCGTCCTTGTAATTCAGCGGCGGATCGACAATCCTGACACGGGCCAGATAGAACCGGTCGAAATCGAGATCGTGGATCGATCCGGACATATCGGAAGTTTCCTCTTTTTTCACAATGTTTATGAAAGCGGAGTCGGTAGCGACCTCAATACGGTAAGTATAATCGACATCTTTCGCCTCGAGTTTCTCCCAGTCCAAATATTTCGTTGCCCTTCTGTTTGCGGCCTTTCTAACATAGAGTTCCCACTCCATATTAAGAATGAAGCCGTCATCGACCTTCTCGAAATCACCCGCCGAAGTATGCAACCATATAGAGTCCATCTCGCCGGGAGCTTGAGCGGTCGTCGAAGTTGTCAACCCGCAAATTGCGAGAACAACCGCGAGCATCGTTAATACCGCGATGCTTCTGAAATTCATTTGCTCCTCCTTGGTTCAGTTATTTTGTTGGTTATGTAATTTATAATTGGTTTTCTCATATTACATTGTTCCCGCACGTTCGCGCATTATCGACGCGTTCGCGCCGTCTCCGAGTTCATCGTAGCAGATAGCGGCCTTCTCCGCGGCCTCTTTCCTAATCGATATCTCCATATCCGGGTAGAAAATTAGAACGTCGAGATAGAGACCGAGCGCCCTGCGTATCTCATCTTGATCCCCACCAGCGGAGGAAAAGATCAGGTCTGCCAGAAGAATTGTGGCGTCGTCGGCGACAGAGTTATCCTTGTATTTCGGGAACATGGGATAGGACAACCGGTTTCCGGATTCGTCCCAGAAGCCGTAGCCGTAATTATTGACGAGTTTTTCGAGATTAGCCTTCGCCCCCGGTCTGTCGGAATCGCGTATGAGGAGCGCGCCCCTATATAGCGCAAGAACCTTCTCCGGATCGTCGCCGCCACGTCCGCCGATACTCTTGTAGGCTGAAATAGCTTCCTCCGTCTCCCCGAGTTCTTCCTGAACCCTCGCCAGATCGAACAGCAGACGGATATCGTATTGTGTGCTGTTTCCGCCCGCGGAAATTAGGTCCTCGACCAGAGTTTTCGTTTCGTCGTCGAAGCCCTTAGCCATACGGGTCTCGGCATACATGTAGTGTGTGCGCTGGCTGAAAATTGTGCTGGCGAGACTGTCGGTAACTATCGTAATAGGCCAATCGGAGCCGTATTTGCCATAATACGCCTCATGGAAGAAGGTGAAAACATCCCCGAGCTTAGGCTCGGCGCTGAGAGGGGCGTCGAGAACCTCGGCCTTGAATCGACAGCCGCCGTAAATCAGGTTCGCCTTTGCACCGGTGTATCCGCGCTTCGTCATGTGCGGCTCTATCGAAGAAAGCTGCGCACAAGGGTCGCCCTCGACATCCTCGAGCTTCATCATTTCCTCGCCCATGACCGTCAGAGATATTTTGGCGTAATTCATGCCGATAGGCCCGAGTGCGGCGCCGGCATAATCGAGCCGGGGATAGGTTCCCGCAATTCTTCCTGTGAAATTATCGATTGCGAGGCCGAGGCCGAAAGTGAACTCCGGTTTCATTACATCGAAGCCCGTCCTCAAAGAAAGCCAGCCTAATTGATATTCCGCGCCGATCCTCGGAGATATTCCCCTTCCGGAAACCATTTCGCCGTCGGCGGTTATATAAAGCGATCTTAATGCGCGATAGCCCAAACCGGCTCTGATAGTCATCGGATAGGCATCGCCATTAATCTCACTCGCGCCGAGATTCTGGGCTACGAGGGCAACGCGATATTTGAACATGATATCTTTAGAGATAATTCCGACATCGAAGCCGCCAAGCCCCGCGGCGGACTCGTCGCCCAAATTCTGCATCACATATTTGCCGGTGAGACCGGCATAGAATTTATTCTGCATAAATGCGCGACCCCATCCAAGGATAAAGACCGATTCTCCCCATGACAGCTCTTCCGTCGGTCTGTTGAACTCGTCCCTGCCGTCGATTGCGCTAACCCCTTCGTTAGCAAACCCAAGCCCAAAACCGCCGAGTTTTCCTATTGGAATAGCGAAACTAACAAATTCGAGCCTGCTGTCGATATAGCCCTGAGCGTGCATGAGCTGCAGTTCCCACCTGCCGAGCTTGCCGAGTCCGGCGGGATTCCACACGATACCGTCGCCGCCTGTGGGCATAACCGTATATGCCCTTCCCATGCTGTAACTCCGGGCGCCGATACCGCTTCTGAGAAGCTCTCCGGACTGTCCGGCGTCGCCGTCCTGCGCGAAGGCAATTCCCGCGAGAAGGGCGGTAAGCGCTAATACACAGAGGATAATCGAGTTATTATTCATGATAGTTTTCCTCATTATCACTCACCCCCTTTCCAAACGGCTACTTTTCGTTTATAAACCTCTCCATCCACCTCGACAACCGCGATATATATACCTCCCGCGACAACATCACCCTGACCGTTCTTGCCGTCCCAGAGAATATCCAAAGCTTTGCTGCCCGCCGGGGCGGATTGAGTGATGTTCCACACAAGATTGGCGTAATTATCATAGATACTGACTTCTACAGACTCGCCGGCATCCAGGCCCTTTACGCGGATAAAAGTAGGCTCGTCATTCGGATTGAATGGATTCGGGAAATTGCTTATCGTCTTTTTGTCGAGGTCGATGACGATAGATGGCTGCTTGAGTTCCGGGGCCGGATTTTCCGCCCGGTCGAGGAGCCTTGCCCAGAATCTGCGGGCATCCTGACGAAGGTCTCCGGAAGGCGTTGTGCCTTCGGGGATATAAGGTTCCCGACTAACCTCGTAAGTCGTCCAGCCGGTCGTTCCCGCGGCGCTAACCGAGTCGAAATCGCAGCGCTGGACGTTGACTGTGAAATCGGCGTCCTCGGCGATGAGTATCGAGCCGATTTCGTAGTTGTCCGTGCCGTTGATCGCCTTGAATCCCACAACGAAATCTTCGGTGTAATATTCGTCGCCGGATTCGACATCGTAGGCGATAATATCGCCGACATGCGGCACCTGCGTATCGAGGATTATCGAGTCCACTTCGATTTGCGAGGTCTGTGTGCCATAGCGAACCTGCGAATAGACATATTTCATGCCGTTCGCGCTGGAGCCGAGCCGGAAGAAACCATGCTCGCCATAAGTCATCCAGCTGCCGAGTGCGGTCGGCGATTCGCCGAAACGCATCTCATCGGGGTCATTCGCAATATCGATAACGGTCATAACCGTGAGTTCGCCGCAATATTCGGCATCGTCCGTATCGTTGCTGTCAACCACCGTGAAAACAAAGCTGATCGTGTCGGGAATGACGAGAAGATCGGCTGTTTTGAGTGCGCTCGGGTTTCCTGCGGAGTCGATCACAACGACGTTCAAGTCGTAATGAATGTCCGGGATAAGGCTCCCGACCAGATCCGCCGGGAACGCCGCGAAGAAAATTGCGGAAGAATCCGTGTCCCACGTGCTGTCGTATATCGTGCATTCCATAACATCGTCGATCTCCCAACAAACCTTCCAGAGGAATCCCGGCCCGGGATCGTCGGTGAAATGTATAGGCAGATATGTGGGCCTGACCGTCGTCACACTGTCCGTTACGAGTGTGTCATAGACATCGAGGAAGTCGAAATCCGGGGGCTGAATATCGTAGCCGCCGTGGACCGTGATCATGCTGTTGTCGTCGAACGGATTGCCCCAATTGCCCGCCGTATCGTGGAGTCTGGCGGTAATATCCTTTCTCCCTTCGGAATCGGTATCCATAATAAGCGGGATATTAACCGTGCGGAAAGTAAGATCGACGCTGTTATCCGAAGTGTCGATATTGAAATCTATCGCCTGCCAGAGTTCCGGATCGATGTCGCCGGAGAATTTCATGCTGTCCGTTCCGCAGCCTTCGTCGTATTCGCTCGGAACCAGACCGTAAATATACGCCTCGTTCGACCAGCCCAGCGCCGCCCGGAAAACTGTCGGGAAGATGTCGGACGAAGTCGTGTCCCAAACCTCGAAACCGGCGTCCATTTCCGGGGCCGTCTGGTCGAGGTAGATCGTATCGACATCCATATCGCTCACGATATTGCTTTCCGAGAGGAGCCAGCCATATACGACCTTCTCGCCTTCGCCAGATTCGAGAGTGTAGGTAACCGATGAACTATAAGATTCCCAGCGCGAATCGGTCGGTAAAGGATCTGGGCCTTCGGACTCGGTTAATATATAGTGGGAAGGCGGCGTTCCAGACCAATCCAACAGCGCGCCGATATTAAGCTCGTTTGTGCATTCCGTGTTCACCGGGTCGCTGTCCAGATCGAAAAGGGTAAGGTCGAGTTCTATTTCCTTATTATATATTATCTGGTTCTCGGCCCAGCCGGAGATATTGCCCGCGCGGTCCATCAGCGCGACATAAACAATCTTTATTCCGCCGGACGTCGTGTCGGTTAGAGTGTAAGTCATCCCTATCTCATAATAGCGGGCCCTGATATTCCGGATTTCACCGGGATATTCGCCGAGGTCTTCGAATATCGCAACATAGTAAGGCTCGTAGATATCGTCTTCGCCAAAGGCCTTCACCGTTATCTCCGGGACGTCTGTGTAGTCCATCGATGTCATCCCGGCGTCCCATAGCTGGATCGAGTCGAGCACGGGGACATAAGAGTCGAGAGTGATCGCGAACTCGTCCGGCGTGCCTTCGGAAGACCAGTTGCCCGCCGAGTCTTGAATCTCACCGATTACATCGTAGGGCATGTCGTCAGTCGGAAGATCGAAATTCACCGTATGCGGAGTCGGGAAACCGCCCTCGGACAGAGTGTCCGTGTAGCCGAGAGTAATA
>DAOWNU010000103.1 GCA_030642425.1 bacterium
GCTGCAAAAGTATTTTCAGGATAGGGGCTATCCTTATGCCACGGTCGAAAGCGGCTATATCGTTACCGGTGATAGCTCGGCATTCGCGACATTGGCTATAGAAACGGAAAAAAAAGCCTATTTTGGTTCGGTTAGTTACGCCGGGCTTGGGAACACGAGGACCTGGGCCATGAGAAGAGAAATGGAATTTAAACAGGGCGGGCTATACAGCGTTTCCAATGTAACATCGACAAGAGAAGCGCTATACAAAACCGGCCTTTTTTCTATTGTTAGTGTCGAAGCGGTGGATTTTGCCTCCAAACCGGAAACGCTCGATTATCGAATAACGGTTGCCGAAAAGCCGCCCCGAATGATAATCTCGCGCTTCGGGGTCGGCAGCGATATTAACTACCCGATATTTATCGAGGGCACATTTGGATGGGGACATCGCAATCTTTTCGGAAGCGGCAGGCAGTTCACGATAGAAGTTTCTTCGAAATGGGAAGTGATTATAGAGGGCTCTTCCAATTGGTGGCCAAATTCAAATTTCAAGAACATGAAAAACCGTTTCGACGTAAAATATATCGAGCCGTGGAGTTTCGGCACAAGGACGCCCGTCACGCTGAATTTCTATTTCGAGCCGGGGAATTCCGAGGAGATAGAGCAGTATAAAATCCAGATTATCGGTTTCGAGATTGGCGCGGAGCATACAACGAGCCGCAAATGGAAGCACAACCTGTCTTTGAATTATGAACAGGCGGATATATACGATATCGAGGACCCGGAGCTTCGGGATGAAATTCTTGGGGGCAGGGACAAGCCCATTACCCGCAGAATCGGCTATTCCGCAGTCAGGGAAACGAGGGACAATATACTTGTGCCCACCAGCGGTTCTTATTTTCTCGGCAAGGTGGAAATGGCGGGATATTTTCTCGGCGGGGACGAAAATTACACGAAAGTCAGTTTTAATCACAGCCGATTTTTCGAGATAAGAGACCGATTCGTTCTCGCGATTCGCGGAAGAGCTGGTATTATGGGCAACTGGCTCAAGGAGGAGGAAGGCGGCCTCGATATATTGGAACACAGGAAGTTTTTCCTCGGCGGCGCGAATACTATCCGCGGATGGGAAGAGAGGTCGATAGGACCGAAATACGCCAACGGCGACCCGCGAGGCGGAAAAATGCTGGTTCTCGGCAATATCGAGCTGCGAGCGCCGATTATTTGGCAAATCTGGGGGCATTTGTTTTTCGATACGGGAAATCTTTGGGATTACGCGGAACAGTTCAATCCGGGAAGCCTGAAGGGCAGTGTTGGATGGGGGCTTGCGATAATTACGCCGGTTGGGCCTATTCGTTTCGATTACGGCTATCAGGTGATGAATGCCGAACAGGAAATAGACGGCATCCAGCCGCGCCGGAACAATTGGCATATTTCGCTCATGTATGCGTTCTAAATGTTGAATTACTAAATCCTTATGACGGTTGTCCGGCATTGCAAACCCACCCCCGGCCCGCGCTGGCACGGCGTTCGCTACGTTCGTTTTGTATAATTAACACTTTTACCCGAACGCAAACGCAGCGCCAGCGCCCCCCCCCGATAGCGAGCCGTGGAATTTAGCATTTTACGCGAACATGAAAAACACCGAGATGAAATTCGTGCTTGATGTTATGCTTGGCCGTCTGGCCCGATGGTTGAGGCTTCTCGGCTGCGATGTCTATTACGACAATCGCGGCGAGGACAGCGGTCTGCTGGGTATCGCGCTTGCGGAAGGGCGAATTTTACTCACGCGGGACAGGGAACTCGCGCGCCGCGCCGGGATTTCGGGGCGCCTTATTCGGGCCGGGGATACAGAGGGACAGTTAAGAGAAGTTGTTAAGCGTTTCGGGATAACTCCCACAATTTATGGCGATAGATGCCCGGAATGCAACGGCTCGATTGTCGAGGTGGATAAAGACAGTGTCGAGGGCGAGGTGCCGAAATACACTTTCCTGACCCACAAAAAATTCCGCCGATGCGGCGACTGCGGCAGAATATTCTGGGAGGGCAGCCATAGGGAGTTGGCGGAGAACGACCTTAGAAAAATACTGGGGGATACAGTTGAAAGTAAATAGGTTACACGGTTTCGACATAACTCTTGCGAGGGCGAAAGAATTGCAAATCGAGCTTGTGGAGAGGATCATTGTCGGGGGAGGGCCGGCGGAGGAGGATATTCATATTGTCGCCGGATGCGATTGCGCGTTCGACAAAGCTCGCGGCCTTATTTTCGGCGCTGTTGTGCTGATGAGTTTCCCCGAACTCGAGACTATCTCCGTCGTTGCCGGGAGTGCGCCGATACGGTTTCCCTACATTCCGGGTTTTTTAAGTTTTAGGGAAATGGAGGTTCTAATCGAGCTTTTTGAAAGGGTCGATAACGCGCCGAACCTTCTTCTCATCGACGGCCAGGGGATCGCCCATCCAAGGGGAATCGGGCTTGCGAGCCATCTCGGGCTTTTTCTCGAAATCCCCACTATCGGATGCGCCAAAAGCAGGCTCGTCGGCGAATGTGTCGAGCCGGGACCGGACAGAGGCGATTGGACACCGATAAAATACAAAGGCGGGCAAATCGGCTCGCTGCTGAGAACCAGAAAAGGTGTAAAACCCATGTTTATCTCTCCGGGGCATTTAGTTGGCTTGAAAAAATCGCGCGAACTCGCGCTGGTCTGCACCGGAAAATTCCGCCTGCCCGAGCCTACCCGCAACGCCGATATTGCAGTCGCAAAATACAAAAAGGAGATGTGCCATGTCCAACAATAGATTTTCAATTTTTCTTATCTCCCTGCTATTATTTACGACAACTATTTTCTGTGGTGTGAAAGATTCTTTTCAGAGAGTGAAGGTTCGCAATTTTCCCGCGCCCGATTCCGGGATTGTCCATGTCCGTAATCCAGCGGGAGTTGTAACATTCAGGGGTGGAAACCGTGAGGATATCGAGATAAGATACCGGCTCTACGCCGACGCCGGAGATTACAATATCTCCCGAAATTTGGTCTCGTGGATGAAAGTGAATTTCGAGGAGCGGGATGGGATACTCGATATTTTAGTCGAACTGCCGCTGGGGAAAGTGGATCGCCTGAAATTCCCACATCTCGATTCAAAATACAACTCTAAATACGAATGGGACGGCGAAAGCGTATCGATTTCTTCGCAAAAGGGCACAGAGCTGCAGGCGGAGTTGGAAATATCCCTGCCGGAAGAAATGTTCGTGATATTCGAAGGGATGATTTCCAGTGGGGAATTTGCGGGCATCGAGGGCGGTCTCGAAATCGAAATCGACCACAGCCAACTCGAACTCAATTCCACAACGGTCGTTCAGGATATTGCGCTTGTATCGGGGAAAATAGAGCTTGTGGGAATCGACGGGGATTTGAATATCGCCGCAGTCTCTGCGGATATCGAGGGCGAACTCGACGCGGTCGAAATTTTGCGAATCGCCACAAGCAGCGGGGATGTTAAGCTGGAGAGCGACTGGAGCCTTTCCCGCGTGGAGCTTTCCACGGTCTCCGGGGATATCGAACTCGAAATATCCGGGCTTACCGAAGGTCACATATCCGGTGCTTCGGGAGATATCGAACTGAAATTAAATGGATTTTTGCTCGAAGAGCTTGACATCGGGACAATATCGGGCGATGTTAAAATAAAATCGAAAAATGAATTCTCGAAAATCGCGCTCGAAACAGTTTCGGGAAAGGTAGATTACCCGGCCTTAGAGGACGATTCCGGCATTCTGATTGCCGAGAACACCGGCGGTTCCGGGAGCCTTAATATTGAAACAATCTCCGGCAAAATAAAGATAGAGTATAAGTAATAATTGGAAAATTCATTGCAAAATTAGCAATAATCAATTAGCAATGCAAAATGACACCGCGACCGAAGGAAGCCCCACGGACACCGCACCGCCCGCTGGGATTTATCTTAGCAGGATAACTTTCATCGGGATCGAGCCGGAGATGCTTATCAGATACACTCCGGACGGCAGAATGCGACCGCTGTCGTCGTCGCCTTCCCAAACAACAAAATTTTTCGCGCCCCGGAAATGCCGAACCATCCTGCCGCTTATGTCGAATATCTCCACTCGACCCCTCGAACCCTCGACCCCTCGAACCCTTATATTCACCGCCGAGTTGAACGGATTCGGATGCACGCCAATCGAGTAATCGCGCGGTTTTTCGTGTGAAATATCGAGAGCCGGAGGTGGGGGAGGATAGCGTCCGAAATTTTCCGCCCATTCGAAATCGACAGTTCGCTTCGCAACAGGGCCTCTGCCGGCGTCCGGCGCCCAAAGTTCGCCCGATCCAGTAACAAGCTGCCAGTAACCGTTGCCCGGCAAGAGCGCGTCGGATGTATAATATCCTGAACCTAAATGATCGTAACCGAAAAGATTACCGTAAATTATCATGCCGGACGGTTCCGTGCCAATTTCCGATGAAGCGACCGTATCCCACGGCGCGCCGATAAGGTTCCAGCCGGGATAGACTTTTGTCCAAAGCGTCTCGATAGGCCAGCCGGTAAAAACCAAAGGGACAAAGAGGAACGCGGAATAAACCGGCGATAAACACAGCCACATACCCTCGCCCGGTCTCCAATATTCGGGGATTTCGTAGGAATTGCTCGCGGTGTTGAAAGAATAACTAAATATAAAATCTGAGCCGGATATTTCGGAAAGAAGAGAAATAATTTCAGCATTATTCGTTTCGTCGAGGAACAGCGGGGTGGAGACAAGCTGCCAGGCGGCAGGAACTAGGGCTGGAAGGCGGATCTCCGACAGCGTTTTTTCGCCGGTGGTGAACCCAACCGAGAGCGTTTCGCCGGGAGTGAAATCGAAGCTGTCGTGCGTGCGCATATCCAGCTTCCCGTTCAGAAGCACAACGCCCGTGGGGAGCCTGCCGGGGTCCCATGAAACCGTCGCGGAGCCAGCGCCCCCGGTGATAATGACCCACCCGATAGTGTCGTCGTCGGCATCGCGGAAATCGCGGAGAAGTGAGTTATAGGCGGGGAAACCCGCGCCGCACAGGCTCAGTTTCGCGTTCACCCTGCCCGCCGGTATGGGCGGCATTAGAATATCGCCGCCGGGGTCGAAGGCGTCGGTCATGCCGGGGAACGCGCCGATAGTGAGCACGGCGCTCGACAGGCCGGGGGACTCGAAAATCAGATCGGCGGACCATTCGCGACGGAAAGCCTTGGTTATACAATTCGGCTCGCTATGGTTCGGGCCGCAGGGCATAGTGGGATCGTCGTGAACGCCGTCGATACATACCGTAACCGAATCGCCGTAAGGAATCCGGATTCCGAGGTCGGACAATGGGACAACAACAAGCCACTTCCTGTCAACAAGAAAATCATGAAAAACTTCGTATATACCTTCGGGATGGATCGTGTCGCCACCGCAGATAACTACAATATCATTCGTATCCGAATGATAAATACTATAGCCCTCGATGAGCCATCGGAAGGTCGGATACGGGTCGTCGGTGATACCGCTGCCTGTTAGCGCTCTAATTTGCGGCGGGGTGAAATCCATATACCAATAATCGAACGCCGGAATAAGAAGGCTGTCGCCGGGGGGAACCCGCGCCGAAGTTAAGGTCATTTCAACAATATCTTCATCTACCCAGTCGCGTTCCGGCGTAAATATTAAGGTCGAATCATCGGGCATTGCCAATTGTGTCGAGTCCAGTGTATATTCTAATGTCCCGTAAGAACTTTCGACTCGCACAATAACCTCGATCCCCGCAAGGCCGGTCTCGCGCCTCAGCCGGAATGTGATCCCCTGTCTCAGACATGCCGAGAAGTAGCCGGAAAGGCACGGGTCGATCACCTCCGCCTCTATCGGGAAAAATTCTTGCCAGCCCTCGTAAATATAGACACGTCCCTCGCCCTCGAAAAGCCACGGATCGACCGTCATTTTCGGGTCGGATATCGCAAAATCCGGCCTGCCGTCGCCGCTGACATCGCGCAGGGGAGCCATCCGGTAAGCGAACCACGTGTCGGTCGATCCGCCGGGATTGTAGCATTCAGCCTCGACAGCGAGCGTGTCCGTTTCGCGGTCGATTCCGAAAATCCTCACAAATCCTATCTCCGCGCCGGTCGGGTCGATATTCTGCGAGACCGCAAATTCCGCGCGGAAATCGCCGTCGATATCGCCCGCGGAGGCGACCTCGCCACCCAGAAATTGGCCGGGCATATCCCCGATAATTATCAGGCTGTCGCTCGAATTGCCGAATACGACCACGGCCCGGCCGAGGCCGGAATCTGGCGGTTCGTGATGATTGTATCCGCCGGAGATCGCCTCGTCGAAACCGTCGCAATCGAGATCGCCGAGCGCGGCAACCGATCCGCCGAAAAACTCCATCGGATGGACGCCGGACATAGTTCTGTCGGGGAAACTATCGAGAGCCGCGCCGCCGAAAAAGACGTAGGCCGCGCCGGGCTTGAACCAGTATCCGCCCGCCTGAACCGCGCCGACAACGAAATCCGGGCCGCCGTCGCCGTTGAAATCGAATGGGCCGTCCACGCACACGCCGAAATCGTCGAGGCTGTCGAGACCGGTTATCACAAAATCGGCCACGCTGTCCGCCGGATCGCCGCCGAAATAGATATAGCAGCGTCCCGTTCGCGGCCCCAGGGCGTCGTTATACAGCGAGCCGACGAGGACGTCGTCGAACCCGGCCGTGCCGAGCTCGGCAGCCGTTCCGGCCGTGGCAGCGAGCGAAAACCCCAGCTCTTCGAAACGAGCGGCGAGCGCCGGGAGTCGGTTCTTGTCGCGGTCGGCGACTGACAGCAGGACCCGGCCGTCGCC
>DAOWNU010000404.1 GCA_030642425.1 bacterium
GAACGCATGCTCCCGGCCCACGCAAGCTCGTTTATAATAAGGTCGCCCCGCTCGAAATGAACGCGCACCGTGTCCGAATAGGCCGCCGTGGAGGAATCGGTGCCGTCGAATGTGTATGCCCGGAGAACATATTTTCTCCCCGCGTGCGTTGTGGGGTTTTCCAGCGGACCGGAGAAGGGGGAGGCGGAGTCGATATGCGAAGCCGCGACGCTGTCCCCGAGCAGCCAATCGAAAGCGACCATCAGCTCGCCGGGGATGCTGTCGGGATCGACCACGCCGAAAAGCGACGCGATAACTGTAGAATCGTCCGCAACGAACTCCGGCGCGAGGACAATCGAATCCGGCGGCGCCGGCGGAACGTTCTGATAATTAGGAAATCCGGGCGTGCCGCGCTCTATCGCCCCGGGAACGAAACCGAGCGAAAGGCACGCGACATGCCAGTTGACCTCGATATCGCCATCGCCGGGAGGATCGTTCCGCTCCATCGACCAATAAACATAATCGGCAAAAACGAAACGGCCGGACATGGGCACGCCAATCCCGTCGTCGGCAACGTCCAGAAGCGGCGCGAGATCGCTCGAACCGGCATAAAGAGAATAGCTGGTGTTGCTGTTCGTGAGGACGAGAAGATTGGACACAAAATCGGCGTTTTCGATCAGGGTGTTGGAGGTGTCCCGGCGGGTTATCAAAAAAAACCCCCGCGCCGGGAGAGTTCCGTCGTTTATATGCAGGAGCAATTCTCCCTCGCGATAGATCGACCAGGGGGTATCGAAAAACACGATGGGGGAGTCGGTCATGTTGCGGATCTCGAGGAACTCGTCCGTCTGGTGAAGCGACGTGCCCATCCACATAAGCTCGTTTATCACCGCGTCGCCGTAGGACAATGCAAAAGCGGAGCCGCCGAAAAGCACGAGCATAAAGAGACATATCACCCTCTTCGTCGAACCGAAGCGGGACTTCTCGATAATCTCCTTAGAAAATTTGCTATTTTTTATTCTCATGCTTGACCGATTGCCGAACGCGGACTATTATATCGATATAGGACTGTTATAAAATATCAATTCTTATGTTCGTTAGCAAGTGGAAAGACAGATTGAGGTAAGTGAAAGAAAGGTAAAAGGTAAAGGGTAAAAGGTAAAAGCGCCCCACCACACAGCCCCTCTGGATTCCGGGTCAAGCCCGGAATGACAGGTTGGTTGTGGGACGTTTTTTAACATTTCTTTGGTGGGGTGGAGCGTGGCCCTATTACCTATCACCTATTACCTTTTACCTATTTTACCTTCGATATTAGGATTTTCTTATTGAGATTATGCGACGAATAATTATGCATATCGATATGGACGCCTTTTTCGCGGCGGTCGAGCAGCTCGACCGTCCCGATCTTGCCGGAAAACCGGTAATAGTCGGCGCGGACCCGAAATCCGGCAGAGGGGTTGTGAGCGCCGCCAATTACGAGGCGAGAAAATATGGAGTGCACTCCGCACTGCCGATAACTCAGGCCTTTGCGCGATGTCCCCACGGCGTTTTCCTGCGCCCGCGATACAGCCGATACAAAGAAATCTCGGATAAAGTTTTCGAGATATTCCACTCGATCAGCTCCCTCGTGGAACCGCTCTCTATCGACGAGGCCTTTATCGATCTCACCGGAACCGGTCGGCTCCACGGCGACCCGGTCGAACTGGGCCGGAAAACGAAGCGCAGAATATTGGAGACAACCGGGCTCGTGGCGTCGGTTGGAATTGCCCCGAATAAATTTCTCGCGAAGATCGCCTCCGATTTCGGCAAGCCGGACGGTTTCGTTGTCGTCCCGGAAGACGGCGTGCAAGATTTCCTCGACCCGCTCGATATCGGCAGGTTGTGGGGAGTCGGGCCGAAAACCGGGAAAATGCTTATCGATCACGGAATTCGCACGGTGGGCGACCTGTCCCGAATGACAGTCGAATCGGCAAAAAAACTCCTCGGCGACCACGGCGAAGGGCTGTGGAAACTCGCCCACGGTATCGACAGCAGGCCGGTTTCGCCCGGTTCGGGCCGCAAGGGGATTTCAAAAGAAACGACCTTTCGCGTCGATGTTACGGACAACAATCGCAAAATATCGACCTTACGCCGCCTTTCGGACGGCCTCGCCGCGAGGATGCGCGCGAAAAAAACTTTTGGCAGAACTATCACGGTGAAAATCCGATATTCCGGTTTTATCACTATCACACGAAGCGACACGCTCGATATGCCGATAGCGACCTCCGACGATATTTTCCGCGAGGCCCAAAGGCTCGCCCGGCCCGAACTCGAAGGTTCGATTCGGCTGCTCGGGATCCGAATAAGCAATTTGACCGGCGAAGAGGGTGAGCAACTGCCGCTTTTCGGTCGTGAGGAGAGGAACAAAACAAAAAATTTCGAACGCGCGCTGGACGACATCCAAAAGCGCTTCGGGAAAGACGCCATCTCGCGCGCAAATTCCCTTGAAAAAGACGATATTGAAGACGATTGAGTGGAAGAATTGATATCGTTATTAAAAACATTCACCATTGAGATTGCTGAAAACGGTGAAGTCGAGTTTTTTAGAATAAAATCCAAAGCCCAAAATCCAAATGTTAAAAGAGTAGGGGTCAAGGGGTCAAGGATTCAA
>DAOWNU010000257.1 GCA_030642425.1 bacterium
TAAGCGAAATTTTTCTTTTATCAATGGAAATATTATTAATATAAATGAAATAGAAAATGATATAAATGAAATTTCACTTATAAGTTACCAAATTTATTAGGATATAACAAATATTAATTCGTTTACAATCAAATATGAATGATATGTAATGGAAATGAAAGCGATATTAACGCATTTATCACGCATTCGAGACCTCTGAGACGCCGTCCATCGACAAAAAGCGGGCGTGCGGGAGGATTTTTCTCGTTATTCCGCTATGCGGTATTACGCCGGGACGACGCTCCGCGTCTTATCGCCCCTCCCTTAAGAGCTTACTATATTCCAAAAACCGTCTTGCCTCGCACCGGTCGGTTCCGGCGGTTTTGGGCAACAACATCTCCAGCATTGCCGACGGCATTATAACCTTGACAATGACCGACTCGCTTTGTAAAATGTAAGGCTATGAAATACTTTATCACATCTATCCTTATTGTTATCGCCTTGTTCTTCGGCTGCAAGGACAAAAGCGCGCCGGAGGTCCAAACCGACACTATCCCGAAGGCCGAAAACGTGTCCGCCGGGCGGGAAAAGGAATACGAGCCGAAACTCCCCACTATCACGGTCGAGATCGCGGGCCACCGGCTGGTCGCCGAGGTTGCCGACGAACCCGAAGAACGCGCGGTCGGCCTTATGTATCGCAGTTTTATCCCGGACACTATTGGCATGTTATTCGTTTTTCAGGAGGAGGCTCTCAACCCGTTCTGGATGAAAAACACCTCGATCCACCTCTCTATCGCCTTTATCGACAGGGACTCGATAATCACCGATATCAAGTGGATGAAGCCGCACGACGAGAACAGGTGTTTCCCTTCGAGGCCGGTGCTCTATGCGCTCGAGGCCAATCGCGGCTGGTTTGTAAAGCGCGGAATAAAGCCGGGAATAAAAGTCGAATTCTAAACTCCGGGGGGCGTCTTGCGAATTGAAAATCACCCAATCCTCGAATTCAAACACGGCAAAAAGGTCGGGTTCACTTTCGAGGGCGAGGAGCTTTCGGGATATGAGGGCGAGCCTATCGCGGCGGCGCTTCACGACCACGGCGTTCAGGTTCTTAGATATTCTATCCGGCACAACCGGCCGAGAGGCTTTTTCTGCGCTATCGGCCACTGCAGCAGTTGCCTTATGGAAGTTGACGGCATCCCGAACGTGCGGGTCTGCACCGAGCCGCTCGCTGCGGGTATGGTTGTCCGTCGCCAGCGCGGAAAAGGGGAACTGAGATGATCGCGACCCCCGAAGTTCTTATTGTCGGCGGCGGCCCGGCGGGACTGGCCGCGGCGAGAGAAACTGTCGGCGCCGGCTGCGATACTGTCGTTTTGGACGACGCGCTCGAACCGGGTGGACAGCTCGTAAAACAGACGCACAAGTTTTTCGGCTCGGAGATGGAATACGCGGGCGTCCGGGGGATAAAAATACCGGAGATACTGCTTCGGGAAGTGTCCGACTCGCCGAAACTGAAAATTTTGCTTCGCACCACAGCGAGCGGATATTACGAAGACGGCGTCGTCACGGCCATCTTTCAGGACAAAAAGGTTCTCAAGTTCAAGCCGAAAAAGCTGATTATCGCCACCGGCGCACAGGAGAAGACAATCCTATTCCCGAACAACGATATGCCGGGGGTCTATGGCGCGGGCGCGGTGCAGACGCTTATGAACGTCTATGGTGTCGCTCCGGGAACGCGCGGGCTTATGATCGGCGCGGGGAATATCGGGTTGATAGTGAGCTATCAATTGAGGCAGGCCGGGATTGCGGTCGCCGCGGTTGTCGAGGCTCTGGACCGAATCGGGGGCTACTGGGTGCACGCGAGCAAGATCGCGCGGCTAAAAATCCCGATACTGACCCGCCACACGATAATCGAGGCTCTGGGCGAGGAGAATGTCACCGGCGCGATAATCGCGCAAATCGACGATAATTGGCTTCCGATACCCGGCACGGAACGGGAGATCGAGTGCGATTTCATCTGCCTCGCGGTCGGCCTCTCCCCCCTTTCGGACCTTTTCCGCCTGGCGGAATGCGAGATGGTTTTCGTCCCCGAATTCGGCGGCGATGTGCCTCTGCGCGACACGAATATGGAGACTTCAACAAAAGGTATTTACGTGGCGGGCGACGTCGGCGGTATAGAGGAGGCCTCTTCCGCGATAATCGAGGGCGCGCTCGCGGGCATCTCCACGGCATTTTCGCTCGGGAAAAATATCCCGGATTACGAAAGACGGAATCGCGAGCTTCGGGACGAACTCGTCTCACTGCGAAGCGGCCCGGTCGGCGAGCATATACGAAGCGGAATCGCGAAATGCCGGATTTCCGCGAAAACGGAGGTCGGATAATGGCTTCGCAGATCGAAAGAACGGGAGTTCCCACAAAAGAGCAGATCGAATCGACGCTTCCCGGCGATGAAAGACGGGCAAAAGGCCCATACGCCGTTATCGAATGCTGGCAGGAAATTCCCTGCGACCCGTGTGTTGCCTCCTGCCCATTCGGCTATATCGCGCCGATGAAAAATATCAACGATCTCCCGAAGCTCGATCAGGAAAGCTGCACCGGCTGCGGAAATTGTATCGCCCTCTGCCCCGGTCTGGCCATTTTTATTATAGACGAAACTTTCGGCGGCGAAGACGAGGCGATGATCCGAATACCGCACGAATTCGCGCCGCTGCCGGAAAAAGAAGATATCGTCCGCGCGCTCGACCGCGAGGGCAATTATGTCGCGGACGCCGAGGTTGTCCGCGTCCAAAAGGGTAAATCGGGATGCACGGTTCTCCATCTTCTTATACCGAAAAAATTCATTCTCGATATCCGCGCCGTGGAGCCGCTGCCGATGCGATAATAACACGAGCGTCTTTAGACGCTTATAGAGTGGTTTGCGAAACTACATTTCGGTTAGCGATTTCCGGGATATCAGTGTCTTTCTTGCGTTAATGAAGGGGTCAAGGATTCAAGGGATCAAGGGTTCAAGTGACTAATTTATATAAACTTAACCACCCTCGACCCCTTGAACCCTTATACTTATATTGAGTCAACAGTATTTACATAAAGAAAACCGATTTTTCAAACCACTTTTATAGGAGAAACTGCTATGGAAAATGAAACGAGAGTGCTCGAGATCAAAACGATCAACGTCTGGACAGTGTTCAAATTGGCGCTCGTGGCGTATCTTGTGATAGGCCTTATTTTCGGGATACTCATAGGGATAGGCCTCGGAATCGCCGGTGGATACGCGGGCATGCTTGAAGACACGCCCTTCGCGGGAATTGTCGGCGCAGGCGGCGGATTTCTCGGCGGATTGCTGCTGGGGATACTCTACGGTCTATTCGTCGGTGTTTCCGGCGGAATCGGCGCGGCGATTTTCGCCCTGCTTTACGATTTCTTCGCGATGATTGTCGGGGGAGTTAAAATAAGGGTAAAGCCTTAATCGACATCGACCGAACAAATCTCAACTCACAGCAGTGATCCTTATATAATGTATGGAGGTAACATGCTTCGCAAATTTATCATTCCGATTATTCTAATTTCGGCGTTCTCCGCCATGTCTATCTACACCGATTCGACATTGCCTTTTCAAAGGGAATTCGCCCTCGGTCAGGCGGTCTTTTCTCCGCTGGACGAGGCCGCGCTCACTCGACTGGAGTCTATGGCCGCCAACGAGAATGCCGCTATCCACAAGGCCACGAGAATACTCGATATTTACATCGTATCCTGGCAGCCGGATATCGATATCGACGCCTACGAAACCGCGATGAAAACCGGCGATTATAACACAGTCCTCGAACTCCACAAGCGGGGAGAACCGGAGGTCCAAGGAATGATAGAATTCCTCAAAAATTCGGGCCTTGTCAAATGGGCGTGCCCCA
>DAOWNU010000360.1 GCA_030642425.1 bacterium
ACCGGCACCGACCGGTTCGATATTCGTATAGCGTATGTGCCCATGGGCGAGCCTGTCCCACCGATGCCGGACTACGACTATGTTACCGATGTCGAGGAGCCGGTATTTCTTGATGTCGAACTGCTGAACGGCTATGTCTATTACATGTGGATTCGCGCGCGGAAAGATGGCGAGGTTTCCGAATGGTCGGATGTCGCGTCGCTGGAGTGGAATGGGTAGGAAGGTAATAGGTATTAGGTAATAGGTAATAGGTTCCCCGCGCCACCCCGCCGGGGGAAACCACAGAGAGCACAAAGGGTAGAATGGGGGCGACCGATGGTCGCCCCTTTTTATATAATCGCCCCGTCGAGCGACGATGTATAAAAATAAAGAACTAACCTAATGCGATATACCTATCGCCAAATACCCAAAAACTAACACCTTGACAATCTGTGAAGTCTTTCTATTTTAAATAAAATTATGGAGGTAAAATGTTAGGTTTAGAAATTGGAACAATTATTGGGATATTCGGCGTTGTTGTGGCGATCGGGCTATGGATTTACGACAAGCTTCATCGCGACAAAGAGCGGCGTGGAGGGATTTTCCGTATCGTCTGGAAATCCGTGAAGCGGATGAAACCTTCGGATATTATGCGCGACCGCGGAACGAAGAACGGCAATTTCGATCCATTTTATCTCGAAATACCTGAAAGCGAACGCCTCATTAAGCTTCTATCCGCGGGGAAGAACGTGCTGGTGCTCGGCGATCCTCTCGCCGGTAAAACGCGCCTTGTCTTCGAGGCCTTGACCAAACTCAAACGCACCGACCTGATAATCCCGCACACCGCCGAGATCGACGTCAACCATTTTAAAATCCCACGCAATCCGCATTTCGGCGTGAAGAAATTCGTTTTCTTCGGCGACCTGCAACGCTTCATCGAGTTGAAAGGCTTTAAATACATGTTTGACGAGTTCGCCGCGCGAGAGGATATCCCGCTGATAGCCACCTGCCGCAAGGGCATCGAATTTTCTCGCGTTGAGAAGATGCTCGGTGCGTCATTAAGGGTTTTCGACGAGACGATCACGCTCGAAAAACTGTCTATCGAAGACTCCAAAGCCGTCGCCGAAAAAATCGGCAAGCAGCTACCATCGAACTTCGACGGCAATATCGGCACTTTGATTTTTGGCCTCAGCGAAATAAAAAACCGCTTTTCGAACGACCTGCCGGTTGGCGCGCAGAAAGTTCTTCGATGCATAAAAAGCTTGTATTTCGCGGGTATCTACAACGAAGAGGGCCTTTATGAGCGCAGATATATCGAGTTCCTGCTGAAGAAGAGTTTCAACATGGAAATTACTACCGGCGAATGGCAGGAAATCACGCTGGTTCTCGTGGAAAACTCCTTTGCGACGCGTTCCACATACAAGAACATCTTTGTCGATTCGGCATATCTCACCGACGATGTTATCAGCATCCCGCCGCTCGAAAAGGAGGACGCTTACCTCGATTTCGCTCATGAGATAAGCGAATATTTTGCCGACGATCCTGTCGCGCTAACCAAAATATATCGTAAACTGTTTTCTGTCGCGAAGACCGGAATTATGAATTACGATTTATTTCTGCTGTCCACCCGGCTTTCGGCGATATGTTTCGAACTTCTTCCGCAAGACGACACAAGCGGAAAACTCCACGCCGCGATCAACACCGCAGAATCCTTCAACGACCTCGCCCTGATAAAAGACACGCCTCAGAACACAGCGAAGGCTCTTGAGTGGCTCGATAAAGCCCTTGAGAATTGCGACGATAAAGACTCATTCCATTACGGCTATATTCAGATGCAGCGCGGACTGGCCTATCGAGTCCTCGCATTTACCGGTGGGCGATCGGAGGACATTGACAAAGCACTCCACGCCTTCGACGAGGCGCAAAGCTTGCTCGATCCCGATAAAAACTTGCGGGAATTTACTAAAGTGCAGTATTTCAGAGGAATTCTCTTCGGTATGCTCTCCAATTCGCGCGACAAGAAAGATAACCTTCAAAGGAGTATCGAGGAGTTAGAGAAAATTCTGGATCGGCGCGACAAAGTCAAGGCGATTATGCCCAAAATAATTGGTGGGATTTACGATACTATAGGATTAGGCTATTATAAACTTGCCAGCTCGGAGAACCGCGAAGAGAATCTGCTAAAAGCGGGTGAGTATTTCGAGAAGGTCATCGCATACGGCAATGAAATCAGTCAGACGGATTTAGTCCTTCAGGGAATAAAGAACGCTGTCTTTGCGAATTCCGGACTTGGAGAATGTAAAAAAGACATCTCCTATCTCGATAAGGCGAGGGATTTCGCAAACGAAGGCTTACAACTTGTGACTCTCGAAAAGGCGCCGCGATATTACGGCGAATTGTATATGGGCCTAGGTAAAGTGTGCGCCTTTAAGGGATTGATCACAAAGGATGTCTCTTCGCTTGAAGAGGCGATCGAGCACACAAAGGAGGCTTTGAAAGCGAATCCAAAGGACGCAAGTCCTGTGCTGTATGCCTCCAGCCTCGTCGAGATCGGGAACTATTATCGCGATATAATGTTCCTTTCGAAGGACGAAAAAGCCTTCCGGCGCAGTCTGGAGATATACAAAGAGACTCTCGAAATATATCAACAGGTCAATTCCCCGGGCAATATCGCGAAAACGATGGGCGAAATAGCGGATCTTCTCCACAAACGCGCGGATATTTCGAATAAACCCGGGATCGACTTGTTGGCGGCGTTGATAACCCGGCGCGCCGGGGGGATTTTCCGCGAAATTGGTATGACGGAAAACGCAGATATGTTAGCAAGCTCGGCTGCAAAAATAATTGAGAGTGCCGGCGAGATCCCCGCTACATTGGCCGGGGAATTCGAGGATAGCGAGTTGTTCACGATTATCGAAAAATACGTCGAACGATAGGGTTTGTGTTGTTACACGGTTTCATCTTGCTTCCACGGTTTCCGTGAGGAGCGTCGGGG
>DAOWNU010000043.1 GCA_030642425.1 bacterium
CTGGGACGGCAACGATTACTCTGTCTATTTTACCGAGGGCAGTTCGCACGGCTATAATTACTCATGGAATTCCAGCGCGAGCGGGGTCGATCATCGATGGCATTCGTTCGCCCCGCCTTCCGGAACCGTAACTTCGAGCACGACTATTACCGGAAACTATACCGAGCAATGGTGGTTCAATATCGACCCGAACGGCCATTCCAGCGCTTGTCCGTCGCTTATCGGCTGGCACGACCACGGTTCGAGCGTCTATGGCTGTGTGGACGATTCTATAATTGTCGCCGGAACCACGCGTTATGCCTTCACTATTTGGAGCGGCGACGCTACCGGCACGCGTTCTTCTCAATCCGACCCGATAACGATGACCGCCCCGCGCGAGGCCGTGGCCAACTGGCGCACCGATTACTGGCTCGAACTCGAATACACGGGTTCCGGCGGCGCGGTTCCGGCTCAAACCGGCGAGGGATGGTGGGAGGCCGGAACGACCGCGCCAATCTCCACGGAACATCCAATATGGGACGGCCTTTCGCGCTACGATTTCGTTAGCTGGTCGGGCGGAAGTTTCGGCGACGCCTCGAATCCGGTTACGGACATTCTTATGGACGCCCCACACACGGCTGTCGCAGAATACGAGCTGGCCGAGATATTTGTCACGGTTCAGACCGACGGCACCGCGGATTCGGTCACGGTCGAAGGCGCCGATTATCTCTCCCCCTGGGACGGCGTCTGGATGCCCGGAACTTCACACGATATTTCAACGTATCAAATTCAAACCGGCGGCGCGGGCATAAGATACATTTTCGAGGATTGGCACGACGGTGTCGCAACACGCGACAGAACGGTAGCCCCGATAACCGACACGGTCTTCACCGCGAACTTTACTACGGAATATTATCTCACGGTCGATAACGGCGGCCATGGCACGGTTACCGGCGAGGGCTGGTATGAAGCCGGTTCCGCGGCCTATTTCGATATTACGACACCCGCCGACGAGACCGCCCGCGAGCGCTGGGTTTTCGACGAATGGAACGGAGTGGGAACCGGCTCATACAGCGGGCCATTCAACCCGGCAACCTGCACGATGAACGGGCCTATCACCGAAACCGCGATTTGGCTGCACCAGTTCAATATCGATATCGACGACGGCGGTTACGGCTCCGCGACCCCCGCGGTGGGAAGCTATTGGGCTTTCGAAGACAGCCTTTTCACGGCGCATATCACAAGCCCCGATATTGTCGCTCACACTTATTGCACCGGCTGGACCGGCACAGGCTCGGTTCCGGCTTCCGGCGCCGATACGATAGTAACGTGGACGGTCGATGATTCCGGCACGGTCGAATGGAACTGGGCGCCGCAGTTGATTCTTGTTGTCGAAAGCGAATATCCGGGAGTCGTTCCCGCCGGAACGACATATTACGACCCCGGAACGCATATCACTGCGACCTGTCCGGGCGAGACCGTTATTGTTGCTTTGGGCCACAGGGCGATTCGCCTCGGGTGGACAGCCGCCGGAAGCGCGCCGGCATCGGGAGATTCCGGTGTGGTCGAATTCGATATAACGGAAAACACGAACATAACATGGAATTGGCGCACGGAATATCTCCTCTCGATACTTAATCCCGGCGGCCACGACGACCCCGTTCCCCCCACCGACGACTATTGGTGTGTGAGGGATACCTCGATAGTGGCATGGGTAACCTCGCCCGACGGAAGCTGGTTTTGCATAGGCTACACCGGCACCGGAAGTGTCCCGGCATACAGCCCTTCGACTTATGCCTGGTTCTTCGTGAACGAGCCTTCGACTCTGACATGGAACTGGGAGGATTACACAAGTGTCGTCGGCCTGACAATTACTTCCCCCACGGATTCGGTCTGGCCCGGCACGGGAACTTTCTATTATTATGTCGGAAGCACGGTTGTCTGTTCGACATATCACGATACGGTTTTCTATCAGTGGCGCGACGATATTCGATGGACTCTCGACGGCTGGACCGGAACTGTCGATTGTCCGGCCACCGGCGATTCCGGCTATGTGTCCTTTGTTATCAACACCGAATCGACTCTCGATTGGAACTGGACACAGCAGAATAGGGTGGATATTAGCTCCGAAGGCAGCCGCGGTTCTCCGACGCCTCCCGAAGGCGAACTCTGGCTCGACGACGGCGCCTCCCAGCATTTCGCGGTTGCCAGCCCGGATGCCGGATTCTATTGTGTCGGCTGGGATGGCACGGGCAGTATCGACGACGGCATTCTCGACAGCTTCACCGCGCTTATCGATACGCCGAGCACGGTTAACTGGCTGTGGAGCGACGATATCTCCCCGCTCGTGGTTCACAGCGATTGGGACGCCCCTTGGCCCCCGGCGGGAACGACTTATGTAATCACGGGCACCGCCGTTACATGCACGGTTAGCACATACGATTATATCGACCCGGGCAGACGGATGACCTGCACCGGCTGGACTGCGACCGGAGCCGCGATTCCATCCTCGGGAAGTGCGAATACGGTGAGTTGGTCGATTGACGGACTCACGAATGTCTGGTGGAATTTCAAAGAGGAATTCAAGCTCGATGTTACGAGCGGCCACGGCGGTCCGATACCGCCCGAAGGCTCGACATGGCACGACAGTTCCGCGACTATCGCGTGCAGTGTTACCAGCCCGGACGGCGACTGGTATTGTTACGGCTGGATCGGCACGGGTAGCGCTCCGAGCGGCTACGGAACCGTATTCGATTTCGACATTCACGACCCCTCGACGGTCGATTGGCTTTGGGAATATTCAACAGGGCCGATCTGTTCGCTCTTTATTTATTCTCCATACGGTCATCCGGTTCCCGCAGGAACATTGGTTGTCCCGGCCGGAGTGCATCTCGTCGCCACAGTGGAAGATTCGGTTTTCGAGAGCGGCGATTGGCAGCGCTGCACCGGCTGGAGGGGCACGGGCAGCGTCCCGGCGATGGGAGACAGCAATCTCGTTTCATTCGATATATATGAGACATCTCAACTGACATGGCAATGGAACGGCGAAATTCGCTGGCTGCTTCAGGTATTTTCCGAAGGCCGAGGCTCTCCGCGGCCTCCCGAAGGCGCTCATTGGGTTCCCGACGACACCGTTATGACGCTGCAGGTTACGAGTCCGGACGGAAGCTATATCTGTACCGGTTGGAATGGAATGGGAAGCATCCCGGTATTCGGACTCGATACTATAGTAACAGCGACTATTGCCGAAAACTCCGTTATAGAGTGGCTCTGGGAAGAAATGGGCGATGTCGTTACACTGACTGTAACGAGCGATTTCGGCGACCCATATCCGCACAGGGGACTAACATACCACCCGATAGGCAGGCATCTCGCGGCCTATGTCGAAGACACGATATTTGTGATGGACGGAGTCAGAAGACTCTGTGACGGATGGCGCGGGGGCGGCTCGGTTCCGGCTTCGGGAGACAGCGCGCATTTCGAGTTCGATATCGATGTCAATTCGACTATCGACTGGCAGTTCGTGAGTTCATACCATATCTCGCTCGATTATACGGGAAGCCCCGTGTTGCCCGTTCAGATAGGCGAGGGTTGGTATGTCTTCGGCGAGGATGTCGATATTTTCACGGATTCGCTCATTCATTCGGGAGCCAATCATTACCTGTTTGATTCCTGGATTGGCGGTCCTCCCGCGATGCCGGATTCGTTTATTACCGGCTTCCCGGTGGATTCAACATACGACCTTATCGCGAACTATGTCCGGGCTGTCGAAGTGGTAATCTCGAAAGACCCGATTCATACGGAAGGTTATATCTCCGTGGACGGGGTTCGCACTTACGGCGTCAGCGAGGTAACCTGCTGGTGGGTAACCGGCTCCTCTCACGAGGTGAGTGTCGGGAGTATCGATACGACGGAGGCCATGTTCTATCACTTCAACAGTTGGTCGGACGGCGGAACGCGCACACATATTGTCGGCCCCGTTACGGACGATTTCAATCTGGTGGCGAACTATAATAGAGAGTGCCTTATTCGATTGGAGAAGGACCCCGCCGCCGACGTCTATGGTGTGATCGGATTCGAGCATACGCATGTCTTCGATTGGGCGACCGAGGAATGGTTCTTCGAGGGTTCGATGGTGCATATCGCGGTGTCCGATTCCGATTACTCTCCCTCCGGTTTCGATAGGTTTATCTGGAATAGCTGGTCGGACGGCGGGGCGCGAGTGCATCCTATTATTGTTACGGAACCGGATACATTCATCGCTGTTTATCAGGCGGATCATCTGGTTTCAATTCGAAAAGACCCCTTAGAACCTTACGGCTGGATAACAATTGCCGATTCGACATGCGATTTATGTTTTCAATTGGCAAGATGGATTGCGAGGGATTCGGACATCTGGGTGGAAGTAAGTCCCGCCGAGGCTACCGATATTGGAGATACGGTCTATTTCTTCGATCATTTCTCGGACGCCGGTGCGATAGGCCACTGGATTGGACCGATTACCGAATTTGAGATATTAACGGCATTTTATGATGCCACGGAGGTTATCCTCGCCATCTGTGTGGAGAACGATACTGTCGATTTCGACACGGTAGATGTCGGCAGCTCGACAACGGTGCCAACATCTGAACGCGTAGTAGTAGAAAATTGCGGCGATATTGCGGCGACCTGGGGATTGGAAATCTCCGACGAGGGCGACACATGGGAAGCGGCTCATATTCCTGCCGAGGACCGGTTTGTCCTTCGGGCGCAATTCGATTATGAATTGGCCCCGCCGATTGTTTTCGACCCCATCCGGGATTATTTGAAAACCATGAACACATGGGCAACGAGCATGATGTTCGGACCGGAAGGTTATGCTGTGGATGTCTTGGATGTCCAATCCCTGTGGTTCCAGTTCCTTGCCCCGACATTGAGCACCGACTACAGCATTCAAAAGCTCACGGTTACAATAAGGGGGAAGGTATATTTGCCATAATATCTATTGCAAATTATTGCCGATATCGGTAAGTTGATGTTTGTTGAAACTATAAGCGTAAGAAACGCCTTTCGAGAGGATTCGATGAAAAACAGAACGTCTTACTTGCTGATATCGGCATTATTTATCTCTGTTTGTTTCGGTGAGATCGCTATTTCGGAATCGTCCGCGAGCGGTTTTACCGCCGCATTTCTCTCTTCCGATATTGTAATAAAACCCTCTGCAAATAACGGGTTTATCGAATTAGACATGGCCGATTGCGCGATAGGCGGCGAGCTTGGCGGCCCGAAAATACCGATATATAAGTATTTAATAGAATTGCCCGATGAGGGTGAGTTCGAGGTTATTATTTCGACCTTCTCCGAGAGGAAAATATCGCTCGACGCGCCCCCTGTTCCGCGCCAGCGCCCAAGATTCAAGAATAAATTCGACTTCCAGTTTGAATATAGGCCAGAATTATACTCGGATAGGTCGTTCGAGCCGATAGTGGAGATAAAGGAACTCGGCGTTCTTCGCGGCCACCGTCTCGCGGAACTCGTGATAAGGCCGATAGAATACTATCCCGATAACGGCGGTCTGATATTGCGGAAAAATATCCACTTTCGTGTCGAATATTCCCGGTCGCTTCAACCGGTTCAGAGAAGATTGCACGCCCCCTGGGCCGAAGAGCTGCTCTTCGGGAGCCTGCTTATCCCCACCGAAGTGCCCCGGATTTTCGATCTTCCCCCTCATTATTTAATACTGACCGACGATACTTTCACCCCGCTCCTCGGCGATTTTGTGGAATTCAAAGAGCAGCAGGGGTATATCGTTACGGTCGCCTCGGTGGATACGATAGGCTCGACCGATATTACAATCCGAAATTTCGTTCAAGATTCATATACCGATTGGCCCGATCCCCCCGATTATCTGCTAATTGTCGGCGATGTCGATAGGGTGCCTTCGCATATAATATCGACCATGGGGGACAGCTATCCCACGGATCAGTTCTATATTACGGTCGATGGCCCCGATTATTTCCCGGATATCGCCTGCGGCCGGTTCAGTGTGGAAACGCCTACCGAACTTCAGGCGATTATCGAGAAGACTATCGCTTTTGCGCATTTCGATTTCACCGCGACGGATTGGCTTCGCCATTTCGTTCTCCCGGCCTGCGGCGCCGACGGCGATTACGAGCTTTGCATGGGCACGCAGCGTTATGTTTCATCGATGCATCTTCCCCCGGCGGATTACGATGTCGATACAATATTCGCATATTACGGCGGCACAAGCGCGGAGCTTATTGCGGCAATAAACGCGGGCGCCGCGGTCGTCGATTACTCCGGGCACGGTGAGGAGTCAGGCTGGAACAACCCATCGGTGCAGGTCTCCGATCTGGCGGGATTAACAAACGAGGGCAAATTCGGCCTCGTTATTTCCAATGCCTGTTTGACGAATAAATTCAATCATACTTTCCCCTGTTTCGGCGAGGGGTGGATCCGCCTGCCGAATAAGGGCGCGGTGGCATTTATCGCCGGTTCTTCGACAACCCTCTGGGACGAGGACGATTGGTGGCAGCGCGCGGTTTTCGACGCCGTTTTCGACAGCGCGTATTCGTTCGCCGCTTCATTTATGTATCGCGGCTGTTTGGAGGTCGAACTGCGCGGCAGCCCGGATGCGGAATATTATTTCCGAATATATCATATCCTTGGCGACCCTTCGCTGAGTTTCTATTGGGGCGAGCCGGATTCGTTCGCGGTGGATATACCCGAAATCGTCCCACTCGGGATGTCTTCGGTCGATATCGATGCCCCGGAATCGACAATTGTCAGTGTCTGGACGCCGTCGGGGCCGCGAGGCTCCGCATATTCTATCGGCGGGACGGCTCATATCCCGTTTCATCCCGTCCCTTCGATAGCGGATACGGCCACTGTTTATTGCTGGAGACCGAACTTTTTCATTCCGATATGGGATCAAATCCCGATTATCCCGCTGGTGGAATACACGATCACTCCGGAAAGCCTTATCGTTTCGGAGCCAGGGTCGGTAACGGTTTTTGTGGCGGAAACTTCGGGCGTGCCGATTGTCGGCGCGACAATAATAATCGAAGGGTTGACGATTCTGGATTCGATGGTAACGCCTGTTTCGGGCGAAGTGGTTTTCCGTTTTACTCCGCCTTACGCCGAGACGTTGACGATAAGAGGATACAATCCGGATTCCGGGATAATTCTTTTCGAGACGCTTCCCGTGGTTGGCGGCTTGCCATTCGAACCGGTAGCAATCGAAGCAGGAAGCCCATCCGCCCATGTCGATGATTCTCTTGCGGTTGGCTTTGCGGGCTTCATCCATTTCGACATGCCTTCATATCCATGCGAATGGCGGATAGAAGGTTACGGTATCGATACAAGCGGAAGCGCGTCCGACAGCCAGACTGTCTGGATAGAGCCTTCGTCTCAGGGCACGATTACTCTCCGGACGGTTAAGGAGGGCTACGCCATAGCGCGGACGTTTATCCGCTCCGCTATTTGCCGCGGCCCATTCGACGGCACGCTTACGGACACTTCGGGAACTATTTTTGCTTCTGGTGTGCAAGTCGATCTATATCCCGCCGGAACGGATACTTCCGGAATCGCTCCGACCGCTTCTGCGGTATCGAATTCTTCGGGCGATTTCGATGTCGCCGGACCGATTGTGTGTGCCGAATATGACCTTTACGCGCGCGGTTTCGGCTGGTCGGATACGGTTATCAGCGGCTTTATTCATCACGCCGACGGCGGATACGATATTGGCCTTAATCCGGCCCCGGCCGGCAGTTTGACAATAACAATTTCGGATTTGGCGGGTTCGCCGGTAAATGCCGAGATAATCCTGCTTCGCTCCGACGGCTCGATAGTCGGATATGCCCTCGGGGATAATCTCGCTGTTGGCCGGCTTCCCCATTTCGATTACAATTTGCTCGTCTCTTCGAGGGAATTTGCGGTTAGCCGCTCGACAATTTCGCTTTTGAGCGCGGACAGCACAGTGGAAATTCGGCTTTCACCGGCCTATGCCAACGTGCTTCTGTCTTCCATCTCCGACGACTCGGCGGCGGACGCTTTCGAGACTCACTTATTCGCCATGGGCCTGACTGTCCGGCGGGTGGATTATCTTCCGCCGCTCGATTCGCTCTGGCAATACGAGCTTGTAATTTATTCGGCGGGCGGCAGCTCGGACTCGGCGGTTTGCAGTCCACATGTGGGCGGCAGCCTTCTCGATTGTCGCCGCGCGGGGATAAAGCTTCTTATCGAGGGCGGTGAACTGGCTTATGAATACCATGATGCTGGCAACACGCCGGTTCTCGATTCGCTCCTGATGATTAGCGGATGGCACGGCGACGACCCCGGAACGGGCGGCCTTACTTTGGTTATCGACCCGGAAACCGCCTACCCGCTTGCCCACAATCCCGACACGCCGCCAAGAAATATTATAACGCGCACAATCAACCCCATGTGGGATTACGAGTATTTCGACAACGTCGTCCCCGGGGCTTCCAGCGTCCTGTATTATCCCGGAACGGCATCCTGGGGAACTGTGACCTACTATGCCGATTCGGCCTGCGCGGGCGCGCACAGGATTGCCCATTTCTTTTTCAAGTATGACGACGCTTTGACGACGCCCAATGCCAACAGAATGGTGCTTTCAAATGCTGTCGAGTGGCTTCGCCCGCCCGATTTCGAGCATGGTGTTCTTCTCGCGAAGGCCTGGGTTCCGGGCGGCGAATCCGGCGATATCGATGTTTTCGGCGGGGGCGATTCGACGGTCACGCAGGCGGACGGCCGATTTAGACTCCAGTTCGTTCCGGGAACTTATTCGATAGATTTTTCGGCTCCGCATATTGTGGATACGACATTTGTAGGAATAACTCTCGCGCCTGCGGAGGTTAGATCGGGCGATATTTTCGTTTTGCGGGTTTTCGGGGATATCGGAGAAATTCCGAAGCCGGACGAGTTTGCGCTGACCGGGGTCTATCCGAATCCATTTAACGGCCGGGTTGCATTCGATATTCAGGCACCGGGAGAATGCGAGGTCCTGTTGAGGATTTTCGATATCAACGGCCGCATTGTTCATTCGAGAAAGAGGGAGTTTTCCGGTTCGGCGAGCATGATTTGGGATACCGGGTCCGGAATTTCCCTTCCCAGCGGAATATATTTTTACCGGCTGTCCGTTCGGGATAGGGAGTTTTCGGGGAAAGTTCTTCTTGTGAAATAAGTATGGGAAAAATGTCAAATACCAAAATCCAAATGCCAAATGAAGCTCAAAGCTCAAATGACAAAGGAATAAGGCAAAAAGTAATAGGTAAAAGGTAATAGGTAATAGCGCCCCGCCGCACCATCTCTGGATTCCCGCTCCCCGCTTACGCGAGAATAAGCTTCGCGGAAATGAGGGGTCGAGTGTGGGGTGGAATTAGACATTCGACATTAGGGCTTCATTAGGATTTAGGGCTTTATCATTAGGATTTTTTAGATTTAGGGTGCGTTGCAATAAGTGGGTCTCGAATGAGGCCTAATGAATTACTTGCAAATAAGTTATAAAGAGTTATATTCGTGTCATGAGAAGAACAAAAAAAAACGATGTCCCTTTTGTGACAGCCTCCGCACCAAGCGCA
>DAOWNU010000435.1 GCA_030642425.1 bacterium
AATGTCAAAGCTCAAATGTCAAAACCCGCCCTTCCCCGACGGTGCGTCGCAATCGCCAGTAGTGCAACGACAATCATGCTTAGCCGCTGGCACGCCTCCCGCTACATGCGATTTGGTTAAGATTGTTACACGATTTCGCACGCGCCAGCCGCGCCAGCGGGGAATAATAGGTCGAGCGTCTCGCTCGACATGGGAAAAATACACGGCGGGACGCCACGTCTTTTAATTGTCATTTCGAGCGTAGCGAGAAATCTTTCTCTCGTTCATTAAAGATTTCTCGTCGGGCTATGCCCTTCTCGAAATGACAATAAAAAAGGGGCGACCATCGGTCGCCCCAATTCTTCGTTTGTGTAACTCGCACCTCCGCTCCCGCGTGGGCGCGTCTTTCCTGACACTCTGCGTCTTATCGCCCTACCCAACCCGGATTAACGAAAACGTCAATTTTGCCGGATGCCGCATTCAGAGGTTCCATCGCCCGGCCGATTATCCAACCGGCCTCTGTGGCTTTCATGCCCTCGCCGCTAATTCCCGACACGGTAATATAATCGCCGACCTCGATAGTTCCGTTCGATGAGTTCACTTTCGTCGGGATTACGCCGAGAAGCCCTACCAGCGCGGAGTTCGGTGGGTTTTCCTCCGCCGATGCGCCACCTATGAATGCCGGGTTTGTCGAGACCACGCCGAGGACTCTTTTAGAATAAGCCTCGCCGCCCTTCTCGACAGTCTTGCCACGCGATGACATCAGGATAACATCGCCCTTGTCGAAATCTGCGGCATTGCCCTCGACCGGGAAAAATTCGGCATAGTCTGCGCCACCGCCGACCCATGAAGCGTCGCAACGGCCCTCCCCGCCGGCTGTAAAACGAAATCTGCGATTCCAGCTTCCGCCCGGATAGGCATCGAGGCGCATAATGTCTGCGGAAGCGCTCGTGCCGTGCTGTGCCGCGATAATTGTGCAGTCGGTGTTCGAGGCGCTCGTGGTTTCGACAAACAGCCCGATTCCCGTCGATGAAGAATTCTTCGAATATATGGTAGAACCGGCGGTTCCGGCGAGATTGGAATTCACATATAAATAGTGGCTTCCGGGACTGGCGTTGTTGATAGTCATTTTGTCGGACAGATACATATCTCCGCCGGTGAAATATCCGGCCCAATCGACGAGACCGCTCGATACTTCGGAATAGACGCCGTAATTCGTGTCGCCGAGTGAAGCATATGATTTAACGCCATACATAACTCCGTGGCGTCCTCCCGATGTCGATGCGTGGGCATCAATGCCAATTGCGGAACCATCACCAGGTCCGCTTATCGCCCAGCCTTGAACACCGACATTATCACCCGAACTCCCGGTGGCGTTTCCGCCGAGACCGAAGTTATTTGAAGACGAGGAGCTGATAGCCCTTCCATAAACACCGTAATAATAGCCTTCGAAATAGCCGCCATATTGACAGTTTTGGCACTGACCGAGCACAGCCGCGCCGAGATTGGTGCTCGTATTGCGGAACACTCCGACAGCACCGGAATCCGACCACGGGAATGCATTGACATTACCCGAAACTTTCAAAGGTCTTCCTGCTGTCGAAATTCCAATAGATACATTGCCTGTGTGATAGATAGCGCCGGTGAGGTCGCTGCCGGAGGTGTAAGCCCAGTCGTTATCCGCCGTGGTGCTACCAAATGCATAAGGATCCGCCGTAAGCTTGTAACGCGGCGTAATCTCGGCCCCACCTTCTACTCTTATCCCGATCCAGTATTGCTCGGTGAAATCAACTCCGGCGCTCGAGAATGTAGTCGCGGCGCCGAGTTCGACGTTGAAAAGGCCCGCCGATACGGGGACGCCGATGTGATTTTCATTCCAGAGTGAAGTTCCACCACTTGCCACATTGTAAAGGTAGAAGTGAATATCGCGCGTGCCGCCCACCGGCATTCCGCCTTCCACTATTTTGCCTTGAAAAGCTACTACCTGTTCCACGGGAGCTGCAAAAACGACAGCCGCAAATATAATTAGCAGCGAAACGACTACTGTTTTTCTCATTTTTTTCTCCTTAGATTTATAAAACCCGTCGTTGTTCGGTTTCTATCTCGAATATACTCTTTTAGGGTGCGTTGCAATAAGTGGGTCTCGAATGAGGCCTAATGAATTACTTGCAAATAAGTTATAAAGAGTTATATTCGTGTCATGAGAAGAACAAAAAAAAACGATGTCCCTTTTGTGACAGCCTCCGCACCAAGCGCA
>DAOWNU010000096.1 GCA_030642425.1 bacterium
AGGCCGTGGCCCTCTTTTTTTTTTCTTTTTGGGGTCCTGCCATAAGCGGCGGGCAGCGCCCGATAAAGTTTCTTCTTGAATCGGATTTGACGCCCGGTCCGTGAAGTGTCATGGGTGAAAGCCCTACATCCAGAGTTAATCGGCTCCCCCGGTGAGGCTCCCAGTCAATTTTAAAAGAAGGAGCCAACTCGACCGACTCGCCCGATTTCGACTCCAGGCGCGTAAGTTCCAGCGTGGCTTTCGCGCGAAGATTGGGCCTTAAAATACAATCAAAACCGTGTAAATAGCTTATCGCCGAAACGCCGGACTTGCCGTCGCTGTAATACCCGAGGGATAAGGAACGAAATTGGCTCAGTCTGTCGGACGACAGAAGCGACTCATGTCCCGGCGAGGGCTGCAACTCGAGCTTTGCCGCGTTTTTGGGCTTTGTTTCCTCTTTCGACAGTTTTTCCGCGACTCCCGGACTATCGGAAAAGGCAGCAGCCACCAATGATAAAAAAACAATTATACTCTTTAAAGATATTTTCATATGCCCAGATAGGGATTTATTTCCGGCGGGCCAACTTATCCCAACATATAGAAAGTTATAATAAAGTCAAGTGAAAAATAAATGAAGATTGCGTTACGTCGATCTTTTCGTGGACTTTTTTTATTATAATAAAAAATTGGCCTAAAACAAGAGAAATTTTTCGATGATTTACTCGAAAGAAATGTAAATCCGCGAGTTTCTTTTTACCCCTATAGTTCAAGCCTTTTATGGTTATTGATTATTTAATTTATACATTCGACTTGTGAAAAAACCGTTTTACTGGAGTTTATAAATTCTCAAACCTTAATAGGCACGGCGTCTCGCCGTGCATTTCCCATGTCGAGCGAGACGCTCGACCTTTTAAGGTAATTTAATCAAAGGTCATAAAAGGTTTCCGTGGAAAGTGGTTTAAACCGCTTATTTACATGGAAATGGCGTAAATAGAGATTGCTTTTTTTTTCGTGAGGATTCGGGTTGATTTCAGTTCGAATTATTATTATATTAGAAAATTAGACCGGACTTAATTCCTATTTCAAAATTGAAACGAATCTTAAAATCATTAATTAGCTTAACGGCATTCTCGATACTGCTTTCCGGATGCGCCCACACACCAACCGGCAGTCCGGCTTCCGGATTTTTCCATGAAGGGATTACGCTTTTCAATACCGGCCGTATCGACGAGTCCGCGATCCTTTTCCGCAGGGCCAACGCCGCCGACCCGCTGTTCGCACCGGCCTATGCGATGCTCGGAAGGGTCTATCTCGACAAGGGCGACACATACCGCGCGGAGATGTTTTTCCGAAAATCGCTCGCTATCGATAACACAAAAACCGAGATTTACGGCTGGATAGGCGATATTTATTGGCAGGAAGGCGACCACGATAAGGCCGTGGATTTTTACGAACGCTGCCCGAAAGACGACCCACATTACGCTGTCCTGCATTATCGACTCGGAATGCGGGCCTATCAAGGCGGCAAGCCCGGCGATGCCCGTATCGAATTCGAGAAGGCGCTGAATTTTCCCGATTATTGGGGAGGTCATTACGGCCTCGGGCTGCTGGCTTGCAGCGACGGCTATTACGAGGATGCGATAGCCCATTTTAAATCGGCGCGGCGCGATTCCGCGGAGGCGGAAATCGATTATTGGCTGGGCAAATCCTACTACAATCTCGGTCAGGGGCCGCAAGCCTTTATATATTGTAAGAGATATTCCAATTCGGACGGCGCCGCGGGCGAGCTAAAAAAGGAAGCCAATAAAATCGCGGACGAACTCGAGGATAAAATAACCGATATTGAGGAGGGCCTGCTCGACACGAGCCTCGTTATCCCGTTCAAGCTCGATAATGTTGCCGAAGTTGCTGTGGGCATTTTCGATCTGGACGGCAATCTTGTTAAATACCTTTTTCGCGGGTCGATAACGCGCGGAGAATACACGATGACATGGGACGGAACGACCGCCGGGGGCGAGATCGCCGCGAGCGGTGTATATCTTGGCTTTGTCGATTCCGAAAATCGTTTCGACCTGTTCCCGATATTATGGAAAAAATGAACCGCTCATCGTCGAATGTAAAACGAATATTTTGGAGCGCCTTTGCGCTCCTTTTTTTCGTCGGCTCGCTATTTTCGCAAACTTCCCGGTATTATTGGGCGGGCGAGCATATCTCTGCCGGGCGGCTGAAAGAATATGAAGAGATGCCGTTCAATTTACGCCGCGCGGGCGTGATATCCGAACTAAAAGAACATGCGAATAACTATCAAGCGGCCATTTTAGGACCGCTCCACGAACTGGAAGGAGCCGGTTCTGTTTCGGATATCCGCCAACTCTGGATATGCAATGTAGTCCGTTTTTCCGCCACTCCCGACGCGATTGATATTCTGAAAAAAAATGCCTCCGGTGGATATATCCGGGAATGTGTCCCGCAAGAAATCGAGCTTTACAATCCCGATGAACTATTATTTGTTCCGCCGCCGGGGGACAGCCTGGCCTGGGGAGTTGTGCAGATCGGCGCGCCGGCTATCTGGACCGAATATGGTATCGACGGAACGGGCGTGCTCGTTGCGGTTCTCGATAGCGGTGTCGATTTCGGATCGCCCGATCTCGCCGACGCTCTCTGGATCAATCCCGGCGAAATACCGGATAACGGTCTGGACGACGATCTCGATGGCTATATCGACGATTGGCGGGGCTACGATTTTACCGAGGACGACGGCTGGCCGCACGACGAACGCGGCCACGGAACGCACGTTTCCGGCACTATCGCGGGAAGAGGAATTCTCGGTTTCGGCACCGGCGTTGCGCCCGGATGCACGATTATGCCGCTCAAGATACTGAATTCGTCGGGTTTCGGCGAGGAAACCCAGGTCTGGGAGGCGATACAGTTCGCTCTCGACCGGGGCGCGCGGGTTATGAACATGTCGATAGGGTGGAGATACAGCTCCGGGCCGGATAGGGGCGCATGGCGCGCGGCTGTCGAAGCGGCCTGCGCCGCCGGTGTTGTGATGTGTATCGCCGGCGGAAACGAGGGCGGTGTCGCGGGCGCGCCGAACAACCTGCGCACTCCCGGAGACGTTCCCGGAGCGCTCACTGTGGGCGCAACAAAGATAGACCGGGAATTGGCCGGATTCAGTTCTGTCGGGCCGGTGGCATGGGATACTATCACAGATTATTGGGACTATCCATATCCGCCGGGGCTAATAAAACCGGACATCTGCGCGCCGGGTGATTCGGTTCCGAGCATTGTCAACGGCGGGAAATACGAGTTCTGGGACGGCACGAGCATGGCCTGTCCGCACGTTGCGGGCGCGGCGGCGCTTCTTATTCAACTCGACACGATGCTGACCCACAACGAGATCAAAGCCGTAATCGAATCCTCCGCCGTGGATTACGGCCCGGTCGGCAAGGACAGCGCATACGGCTCCGGTTTCCTCGATCTGCCAGCGGCATTTGCGATAGTCTCCGGTTTCGGATGGGTTTCGGGCAGCACAGAGCCGATGGCGAGAATTATGTCGGAGCCTTCCGGCGCATGGGTCGAGAGCGATCCCACCGGATATTACTCTATCGAACTCCCGGCAGGGGATTATAATATCGCTGCGGACGCGTTCGGGTTCGACCGGAATTCGGCTTATGCAACGGTCGTTTCCGGCGATACGACCGTAATCGACCTGCCCCTAACTCCCGGCGTTCCATCTTTAAAAACCTTCATCGTGCGCGATTTCGATACAGGGGACCCAATTCCAACCGCCGGAATAATTTTTGAAAATTGGCCGATAGACACTCTTTTCACCGATTCCGAAGGCAAAACGGTCGGCATGATAGCGGAGACCGATCCCGCCCTCGCGACCGCGTTAAAACCAGGATATATAAGCGACGACGATAGTATAAATATTGATTTTCCCGATACGGGCCGCCATGTTTTCTATCTTCACCGCGCGGAGGATTTCGAGGCCGATTCCGCTATCGGACATTGGGGACATCGCGACGATTGGGAATGGGGAACGCCGTCGGACGGCCCTCCGGCGCGCAGCGGAAGCGCGCTCTGGGGCACCCGTCTCGACTCGGCCTACACCGACACCTGCGACGGTTGGCTCGGGCTTGGCGCTATCGATCTTTCGGGCGATATCGAGGAGCCGATGCTCGTTTTCTGGCAATGGTTCGAACTCGAAGCGACCTCGCGCAGCAGCTGGGACGGCGGGAATATCAAGGCCTCGACCCACGGCGGCGCGTGGGAGATAATCGACCCGATTGGCGGCTATCCCTCGTTCATAAACGATTTCAATCCGATTACGGGGGATCAGCCGGGATTTTCCGGCGAGTTCTCGCATCTGTATTGGCACGAGGTCCGTTTTTCGCTGGAAGATTTTGTCGGGGATACGGTCGAGCTTGCGGTGCAGATGGGTTCCGACAATAACACCACGCGAAAGGGCTGGTTTATAGACGACCTCGCGCTTATTCCACGCACAAAACGCGGCCCGATTTTCCGCGCTATAGATGCGATTTCGGCCGGAAGCGCTATCGAGATCGCGGGAACGCTATTCGCAGTTACCGAACCGGTCGATACTTCGAGCGTTATGGCCCACTATTTCGGGTTGGTCGAGGACTCGATCCGCCTCGGCCTGATTGGAGAGTTCGTATCCGGCGAAATACCGGTTCTATTTCCGTGCGATACCGTTTTTCTGTGGCTTTCCGCGTTCGATATTTCCGGTAGGGCGGCCGTCTATCCTCCCGGCGCGCCCGACTCGGTTATCGCCGTGCCGATAGAGGGAGATACGGTTTCCCCTGACACGCTACCGCCGGAAATCGAGCGCCAGGCCTATTGGCCCGTCCGGCTTACCGGTCTCGATTCGACCCGGCTGGCCTTCCTGATATCCGACGAATCGCCGATAGAAATACGGCTTCATATACAGGAGAGCGCGGTTAGCGACAGCCTTTTCCCGACCCGCGTCCACGGCGACACGGTCGTTTTTCATCTGCCCGTAATCTTCTCCGGCGAGGAAGAGATAATGTGGGTGCTCGGTGCCGAGGACACAGCGGGCAATCGTTCTTTCGATTCCGACACGATAGTATTTAGCGACGATTTCTATTTCGACCTGCGGCTCGTGCCGGGGCCAGTTTTACCCGAAACGGACTCCCCTTGGCTTTGGAGACCGGACAGCGGCTGGACTCTTTTTTTCGATTCGGCACAGCTCGCGCCGCTTGCATTCGCTTTTTTCGATATTGGTGGAAATATCGAGGTCGATATCGTTGGGGATTACGATTTTTCGGGCGCGGCGGGCGCGGTGATTCTGCTTCGCACGCCGGATTTTGACACTATCTCGCCGGGGATCGATACTCTGTCGTCCGAAAACCCGTTCTATCCGGACGAATCGGGATTCACCGGCTCCGGCGATCTTGCCGCGACGCTGATCGAACTGCCCCCGGATATCTGGGCGATAGATTTTATCCCCGTTTTTGCCGGCGCCGGGTCGTGCGTCTGCCGATGGACAATAGAGAGGATAGGCTTTAGAAATTACAACGCTATCCACGAGATAAAATTGCCGGAAAGGCCCTCTATCGAAATATATCCCAACCCATTCAACGGTTTCTGCCGCATATCTGTCGCGGGCCTGTCCGAATTTCCAGCCTATTTAAATATATTCGATGTTACGGGCAGGTTCGTGAGATCGCTCGAAATCGATTTTTCCGCCGCGGAACCGGCCGCCTCGATAACATGGGACGGCCGGGACGAAAACGCGTTCCCGTCGCCCTCCGGAATTTATTTAATCACGCTAAAACCTTGCAATTTAACGAAAAAAGTGTTATTACTAAAGTAATATGTAATATATTTTTAGCGTTGTTCACTTTTTTTCATATTTCCAAGATTGAATTCAGCAAGGGAAAAGCTCGATGGAGAATATTTGAAAATAACGCTATCAACCCAAATCGAAGTAATATGATAAATAAAATACATCTACTATTTGCAGTTTTTGTCTTTGGAGCGATAGCCGCCTCCCCATTTACAATAACCTCGCCCGTCTCTCCAGAAATCCGTTCGGCAGCTATCACCACTATCGATACTATATATTCCGATACGCTCCGGTATATCGGCGATTACAATATCGGCGGGGGCGACTCGCTTCACCTGATCGACACCTATTTCCAACTCGACGGTGACCTCTATATCTCCGGCAACGGCTGCATATTCCTCGAAGGCTCGGCGCTTTCGATAGCGGGGAACATATACATATCCGGTCTTGGCCTTTTCCGAGACGAGGATGCGCTCATCCGTTTCCGAAGCGAATACCTATATCAATACACACTCGTTATGACCGGCAATTCACAATACGAGGGCCGAAACTCGGTCTGGGAGATGCAAAACTGGGGGATCACATTCGCGATTCTCGACGACGCCGTCTATGACGCCGCCGGAATCGAATATATCGGCTGTCTCACTACAACCCTTCTTCCGAATGGGTGCATTTATCTCGAGGACTGCTCCTATGCGACCGAGTTTGTCATCATCGAAGACTCGATAACGCTGGTAATGAACAACTGTGAGAATATAATTATCTGGCTCGGGCTGCCGGACGGCGTCTCCGGAACTTTCTCACCGCCCGGCGGAATGGACTACAAATATTGCGAGCATTTCGAGCTAAGCCCGCACAGCGGCCCCCTCGACAACGTGCCCTATGTTCTGACGGTCGATTCCTCCACTATTTGGTGGGGAACGATTCCCGCCGCGGGTTGCAGCGTTATCGTGGAAAGCTGCACTCTTCGCACGACCGGAATATACATGAACGAGCCGCGAATCTACAATACCTCCGGCATATTTGATTCGAGTTTCTACGATTTCACCGAGATCGGCCTGCCCGACAGATATTTCGCCCTCGACGACGTCTATATGACGACGTGGAATTTCTACGGCGTCGATAACGCACGGATTAATATCGACGACTGTATTTTCGGCGAGTGCCTCGCGATGGGCAACAGCGATATAAGTATCGTCAATTCTATTTGCGACGGCACCGGCGGATGGCTCGGCGCGACTGCCGATGCTCACCTGTTCGTGAAAAATATCGACGTGCTGACACTCGTCCAGACTCAGGGGGCGGGCCGGGTCGATATCGAGGATTCCTATGTGTTCTGGAATATCCAATCGACCGGCAGTGGAATAATCACGGCGCTCGATGTCGGGGTTTCTCCTTACACCG
>DAOWNU010000309.1 GCA_030642425.1 bacterium
ACGCGCAATATTGATTATAATGATTTTGCAAATGATTATAAAACCCAGGATGCTGTAATCAGAAATATTGAAATTATGGGAGAGGCTGCAAGATCGGTGTCAGAAAAGGTAAAAATAGATAATGCCGATATTCCATGGAAGCTTATTGCCGGGACAAGAGATAAATTGATACACGATTATTTTGGTGTAAATATCGACATTATATGGAACATAGTGAAAAAGGAAATTCCAGTTCTTCTTCCTAAAATCAAGACCGTTCTTGAAATTATAAAAGGAGAAAACAGCTAACGAAATCATACTTATATTGTTGTCGAATAGAGTTTCACATTCGCCCGACGTAAATAAGTGGAAAAAAAGACGCAGAACAACAGGGAAAGTCGCGCCCACGCGGGAGCGGGTGCGCGAGAAAAAATTCTTCGAAATAGGGAGGAACAAGATGAAACTCCCGATTATATCGGTTTTAATGTTCGCATTAGCATTTACAGCGCTAACCGATGTGAATCTCGAGCTTACAGTTAAGAGCACACCGATTAATCATCGGTTATTCTTATCCAAGGCTTCAGCCTCAGAAGATACTCCTCCGAATGGCGAGTTCGCCCCGGCGGATAAAACCGACTGGGAATTTCGGCCCCGACTTAAACGAATAGATTCCGTCCCGATTGCACACGGAGGCGAAGCAGCCGGCGTCTTTGGTGGTGGATTACTCGGAGCGGGATTCGCGCTATTAAATTCGGGAACGCAATCGAGTGGAGGTTATGGAGCTGGGATAGCCTTCGTTATGCTTGCCGGCAGCGCAGCTTTTATTAGCGCGACGGTCGGACCGGCCACGGCTCTCGAGATGACCGACGGGACAGCCTCCTGGTGGGGGATGGTCGGGGGGTATTATGGTGCGATGTTGCCGGGGTTACTCCCCGGTATTGGCCACGCGATGAAACTATACGATTGGGAAAACGCCAATATTCATTTAACCTATTTCGCAATAGCCTGGACTTTGATTGTCGGCCCGTTAGGCAGCGTTATCGTTTATGAAAGGACAGCCGCGAAAGGTTATTACAAACCCGGAAACGATTTGGTTTGCCCGTCTATCGGTTACTGCATAACCGAATACCCCGACGGTTCGAGCGAACTTACTTTAGTAGCAAACCTTTTTACAATAAGGTTCTAATCTTACGGTCGAGACTACGTGCCTGGTCGTCGGTAAATTCGACCTGCTCGCGGTCGGTATCTTCGAGTTCGGCAAGAAAATGGAGAATAAAGATGTATTTGTTTTACGCTGACGCTTCGGGTAATCTGTCACCGAAGTATACAGATTTCTCGTTGCGTAGTTCCGGCTGCGCAACGGGTAATGGGTGAGAAGCTCTTGCTTCGAGGGGTGGAAGCAGAGCTTCCGGGGAAATAGCATAACCAAGCTGGAGCTTGGTTACGAGAAAAAGTAGGACTATGAAAAGGACAAATGAGTATGAGCCAAAATTCGCTGTCTGTATAAACAACAGCGAGTATCCGGCTTCACTTGAACTGCACAAGATTTACCGCGTCTTGAGCGACAAAGACGCCGCCCGGGACGGAGACATACGTATAGTGGACGAAAGCGGTGAAGACTACCTTTATTCGGCGGAATGGTTTGTATTGATCGATGTTCCTCGCAAAGTAGAGAGTTCGGTGCTTCAAGTGGCATAAGGGCACGGCTGCGACGCGCCCGCTCGCCGATATAAAAAGAAACGACGTTCCGGTTGACCGGAAGGCGTCGGGATCAGGATAACCGGGCGCTTCAGCGTCCGGTTTTTTTTTATTTGCCAAAGGCGAAATCATACTTATATTGTTGTCGATTATGAAAAACAAACACACAGGAGGAACTATGAGAAATTTTGCGTGGATCGCCATGCTGCTGACGCTGACATTCGGCATTTTTGTCGGATGCAGTTCCAACGACCCCGAGCCGGAACCGGAACCGGAACCATTCGAGGCCCCAACCAGCCTGACTTTCGTCACCTATCAGGATTCCGTGCGCCTCGATTGGAACCATTCGCCCGACGCCGCCGACAGCGGATTCCTCGGCTACTATGTCTATAGCCGGATTGCCCCGCTCGCCAATGTCGATGTCGATTCGCTGCAGGATTATGCCCTGTTCGCGGACCCTATCGACGCGGTCGAGTTCTCGGTTACCGGTATCACAAGCTCGAGCAAACATTATTTCGGCCTGCGCGCGGTGAAAGTCAACAGCGGCGACACGACTTACTCTCCGCTCTCCGTCGAAGTGAACACTTCGCCAACTATCTGGGGCGGCGGGATGGTCTATGAAATCGGCGCCGACACAGTCTCGGCGGTCGATTTCTCCGGCGATGCCGTCTATGAAATGGAGCTTATCTATCTCAACGAGATCGATATCTATCTGGGCGTCGATACAGAGAATAATCTGCAGTGGCGTTCGCCGACTATGTTCGGCGCGGACTGGTCGGATCGTGTCAGCCAGATAAAGCCGCTTGGGACGGGCCTGTTCAGCGATTTCTTCGAGGCCGGCTCCGGCGGATGGCTCGATTCTTCGAAGGTCGATCTGGGAAAGATATACGCTTTCAAAACGCCGGACAATCATTATGTCAAGCTAATCGTGGTGGACATCTCCGGTATATTCCCGGACAGGAACGTCGAGTTCGAATTTGCATATCAGGACGTCGTCAACTACGATAGATTCTGAAGGAAGGTAATGGGTAAAAGGTAAAAGGGCCCCACCACGCCACCCACTGGATTCCGGCCTTCGCCGGAATGACAGATTGATTGCGGACAGAATGCCATTCCTTCTTATTGCCTTTGACATTTGAACTTCGATATCGAAATCCAATACACGCGAGAATAACAAAGGGGAGAGCACATAAGCTCTCCCCTTTGAATTGACAACGATAATTATATCACAGTGATGTCCTACGGTTGTTCTCGCTCTCGACAATCAACTGACAGATATTGGAACTGCCAAATAAAAAAAGCCCGCATGAAGCGGGCTTTTTTAATGCAGTATCGTTCTGCTTTAACGGAGATAAACCATCCTGCCGTGATCGCTGAAGCTTCCCGCGGTCATCCGATAGAGATACATTCCGCTGGAAACTGTCCTGCCGGATTCATTCGTGCCGTTCCAGACAACGCGATGTGTTCCGGCTTTGTATTCGCCGTCGACAATCGTGTTCACCTTGTGGCCAAGCATGTCGAATACCTCGATGGTGACCTCGGTCTCCTCCGGGATATCGAATCCGATGGCACAGGCGGCGTTGAACGGGTTCGGCGCGGCGCTGTGCAGCGCGAACTCGACCGGAACGTCGATACGACGCTTGGCGGTATAGACGCCGGGGCTGAGTGTCGCGTTGCCGTCGATATCGAGTTCGATCTCGACTCCGCGGCCTTCGA
>DAOWNU010000041.1 GCA_030642425.1 bacterium
CCGGGTGTATGAAGATAGGGCGGAACACCCGCCGGTCGAACCGGTCGAAATAACAAGCGAAAAAACGGTCGGGATTATCGGCGCAGGCCCGGCGGGGCTTACCTGCGCACTTCGATTGAGGAATCTCGGCTACTCCGTCACAATCTACGATGCGGACGACGAGCCGGGCGGGATGCTCATATCCTGCCTGCCGTCATACCGCATCCCGAAAGATATCGCGATGCAGGACATCGAGAGAATTATCGATTCCGGTATCGAACTAAAAATGGGAACGAGGGTCGGCAGCGATGTAACGCTGGAAGAGCTAAAAGAGCGCCACGACGCGCTTTTCGTCGCGGTTGGTTTTCAGGACCCGGCGCAGCTTTTCCCAAAATTCGATGAATCGCACGGCGTTCTGCTGGGCTTGGATTTCCTTCGCCGCGCGAAAAGGGACGGCAAAGTCGAAAAACTCGGCAAAAATATCGTCGTTATCGGCGGCGGCAATGTCGGGATGGACTGCGCCAGAACCGCCGTCCGGCTCGGCGACAATAAAGTCGATCTGATGTGTTTGGAATCTCGCGATCTCGAATCGAAAGACCGAATGCCCGCGCATCATTGGGAAATCGAAGAGGCCGAGGAAGAAAATATTACCATCTTCAACCGCCTCGGGCCGAAAGAAATAATTGTGGAAAAAGGCCGTGTAACCGGCGTCAAAACGGTGCGCTGCACGGAGGTTTATAAAGACGACGGAAGCTTTGCGCCGGTGTTCGACGAAAAAGAAAAAACCGAAATCATTCCCGCGGATACCGTCATAATTGCTATCGGTCAGCGCTCCAATCTCGAGGGTTTCGATATGCTCGAGTCCAACCGGGGCGCTATCGAAGCCGACCCTGTCACGTTGGAAACGAGTGTCCCCGGCATATTCACGGGCGGCGATATCGTAACCGGACCGGCCTCGATAGTGGAAGCTGTGCATCACGGCAACGAGGCGGCTATCTCTATCGTTAGATTTCTCGAAGGTGAAGATATCCGGAAGGACAGAATCGAACCGCCCGATGAACTGCCAATGAAGGAACTGCCGGAATTCATCGAGAAAAAACCACGGGCAAAAATGCCGACCATTTCATTGAAAGAGCGCCTCGGCACATTCAAGGAATTCGAGCTTGGTTTCACCGAGGAACAGGCGTTGGCGGAATCCGAAAGATGCCTCGAATGCGGGCTTTGCTCCGGATGCTTGCAGTGTGAAATAGTCTGCGAGGCAAACGCTATCAAGCACGATATGATAGGCGAAATAGTTGAGATCGAAACCGGCGCGGTTATTATCGCTAACGGAGCGAAGAAATATGATCCATCTCATAAATATGAATACGGTTACGGCAGATATCCCAATGTTCTGACGAGCATTCAATTCGAGCGGATGCTTTCGGCGTCCGGGCCATTTGCCGGACATGTTCAGAGACCATCCGATGAGAAAATGCCGCGGAAAATAGCGTGGATACAGTGTGTCGGCAGCCGCGACATAGTCGATCATAAGAAATATTGCTCGTCCGTATGCTGTATGTATGCAATCAAAGAAGCCGTAATTGCCAAGGAACATGTTAATGAAATCGAGCCGACTATTTTTTACATGGATATTCGGGCTTACGGCAAGGATTTCGACGCTTATTACAACAGGGCAAAGGACGAGGGCGGCGTGCGGTTCGTTCGGTCGAGAGTCGGAAAGGTCGTGGAAGTTCCGGAGACCGGCAATTTGATGGTCTATTATTCGACGGAAGAAAGCGGCAAGCAGATCGCGGAAGAATTCGACATGGTGGTGCTTTCAATCGGGTTCGAGCCAAACGACAGCACGCCCGAACTTGCGGATAGATTGGGAATCAAACTCAATAGTCACTCTTTCTTCGAAACCTCGACATTCACACCTGTGGACACAACTCGCGAGGGGATTTTTGTCTGCGGGCCGGCATCCAGCCCAAAGGATATACCGGAGACGGTTACGCAGGCTTCCGGCGCGGTGGCCGGCGCGGAGACTCTACTTTCGGAGGTTCGCGGAACCGAAATCACCCCAAAGGTCTATCCGCCCGAGAGGGACGTTAGCGCGGAAACGCCGCGAATAGGCGTTTTCGTATGCCACTGCGGAATCAATATCGGCAGCGTGGTCGATGTGCCGTCCGTTACCGAATTCGCCAAAACGCTGCCGAACGTGGTCTATGCGGAGAATAACCTCTTCACCTGCTCGCAGGATACTCAGGAGAAAATAAAGGCGGTAATCGAAGAACACGGCCTTAACAGGGTAGTCGTAGCTTCGTGTTCGCCAAGAACGCACGAGCCGCTTTTCCAGGAAACGCTCCGGGAATCCGGGCTAAATCCGAGGCTCTTCGAGATGGCCAATATCCGCGACCAATGCTCGTGGGTTCACAGGGAAGACCACCCGGCCGCCACACGCAAATCCAAATTCCTCGTTCGGATGGCCGTGGCGAAATCGAGCCTTCTGGAACCACTCCCCACCGTAACTCTCGATGTCAATCAAAGCGGACTCATTATTGGCGGGGGCCTCGCGGGCATGATCTCGGCGCTGACGATAGCCGACCAAGGATTCGATGTTACTCTTATCGAATCGGAAAACGAATTGGGCGGAAACCTGAGACAAATATATCACACTCCCGCCGGCGAGGACGTTCAGGAATATATGAGGTCTCTGATATCGGCTGTCGAAGAGCACCCGAAAATCACGGTTTATAAAGGCGCTTCTATCTCGGAAACCGAGGGCTACATAGGCAATTACAAAACGCAGATTATTACCGGGGACGCGCAGAATATTCCAATCGAACACGGGATAATAGTCGTCGCGACCGGCGCGGAAGAATCGACGCCGGACGAATATCTTTTCGGCGAGGATGAGAAAGTTATCACGCAGCGCGAATTAGAAAGGCGCCTTTTCGAGGAGGATATTAAAACCTTCAAGAAAATCAAAGATGTCGTTATGATCCAATGTGTCGGTTCACGCGACGATAAGCACCCCTATTGTTCGCGCGTATGCTGCACGGAAGCGATAAAGAACGCGATAAAACTCGCGGAGATCAACCCAAAAACAAATATTTACATTCTATATCGCGACATCAGAACTTATGGTTTCAATGAGGAATATTACCAAAAAGCGCGCGATGCCGGGATTATTTTTATTCGTTACAGCGAGGACGACAAGCCCGTGGTCGAGGGTGTCGAAGATCGACTCCGGGTTACGATTACCGATCCGATTCTCGGCGAGCGAATCGAGATCGGCCCCGATCTGGTGGTTCTTGCACCGGCTATCGTGCCGCGCTCGAAGGCCGTGGATATTTCGCGCATGTTGAAAACACCGCTGAACGGAGACGGCTTTTTCCTCGAAGCGCACGTCAAGCTGAGGCCGGTCGATTTCGCCACCGAGGGCGTTTTCCTCGCCGGGATGGCTCACGCACCGAAAACTATCGACGAGACGATTTCTCAGGCGATGGCCGCGGCCGCCCGCGCTTGCACGATTATATCGTCGGATAAGTATGCCGCGGAATCTAATATCGCATAGGTGAATCAGGAAATCTGTGTCGGCTGCGGGATATGCGAGACCGTATGACCATATACCGCCCCGCAAGTGATCTTTAAAGACGGCAGGAAAGTTTCTCAGGTCAATGTCGCTCTCTGCAAAGGCTGCGGGAACTGCGCTTGCAGCTGCCCATCCGGCGCGATGGAGCAACTCGGTTTTAAATATAAGCAAACGTCTTCGATGCTCGAGGCCGCGCTGCAATTCACATTATCGGAATAACAAATGACCGAAAAGGAATTCAAAAAATTCGCCGAGATATTTCAGGCTCTATCCAACAAAACACGCCTGCAGATATTGTCCGGTGTGATGAAAGACGAATGCAACGTTTCGACGATGATCGTCAAACTGAAGCTCCCACAATCGACAATATCCCAGCATCTGAGGATTTTGAGAAATCTGAAAATAATTGAGAGAAGAAGAGAGGGCGCGAAATGGTGTTATAGGGTTATCGATAAGCGGGTTTGGGAGATTATCAAGTTGATCGAGCAAATGTGATTATTTAGAAGTCCGTATCCGCTTAACAATGGATTTCTTATAAGTTATTGTTCTTTAATAAGATATGATTTATAATTGGATATTTACTGGGTGCAGAAAAGGCATTTATGGTTGACGCGGGTGTTTTTGCAGGTGGAAGAAAACCTTTTGCAGTTGACATAGAGTCTTTATCGTGCCATAGAATACCATTTACAGTTGACAGGGGTTCTTTTGCAGGGGATAAGAATTTCTTTGCAATTGACAGTGGGTCTTTATCGTGGGATGAAGTTTCTTTTGCAGTTGACGCGGGGTCTTTTGCGTGGGATAAGAGTTCTTTTGTAGTTGACTGGGGTTCTTTTGTATGGCAAAGAAAGTCTTTTGCAATCGACCCGGAGTCTTTGGCAGACGGCACGGAGTTTTTTGCAGGCGACACAGAGCCTTTGGCAATCGACTCAGAGTTTTTATCAGACGACACAGACTTTTTTGCAGACGACACAGACTTTTTTCTCTTGCACCCACGGTCTCCGTGGAAGAAAAACGGGGCGACGCTCCGCGTTGATAGGTGGAGAAGAAGACGTAAAGCATCGTAGCGAGATAAATTATCAAATTAATCGAGCAAATGTGATTTTTTTTAATAGTATATCGTTTTATGCGACTATGACTATATAGGTATATTAGAATAACTGGATAATTCAAAACGAGTTATCAAAAAACTGAAGGAGGCTACAGATGAATTTCGACGAAACACTGGATTGCAAAGGTCTTTCCTGTCCTATGCCGATACTGAAACTCGCGAAAGCGATGAAGGCCCTGGACAGCGGCAAGGTTCTCGAGCTTCTCGGAACCGATCCCGGATCGAAGAACGACATCCCCGCATGGTGCGAGAAGACCGGCAACGAGTTTCTCGGCATGGAGGATGAAGCCGGAGTGAACAAGTTCTATATCAAAAAGGCTTAGCATTCCGCGGTTCTTTTTTCTTATCGAAGTTGAACGAGATGCCCGATCTCAATTATGAGAGCAATAATATCGAATAATGGAAAGGAGATTTATGTCGGACTCTAAGAATGGAGCCTGGCGCCAATTGTGGTCCACATTCTTCGAGAAATCCTGGCCCATGTGGGTTGGCGGGATTTTGCTGGCCACGCTCAATATATGTTTGTTCCTCGTTAAATCCCCATGGGGAGGCAGCGGAAGTTATATCAACTGGGGACAGAACTTATATAAGCTGTTAGGCATGTTCCATCTCGAGGGCACACAACCGATTACACTGCACCTTTACGGCTTGCTGGGCGTGATGACCGTTCTGGGCGCATTCGCCGGGGCTTTGTTGTCCCGTGAATTCGCAATCAGAATCCCGCCGCTCGGTGAGATGGTAAAGGGGCTTATCGGCGGGATACTTATGGCGCTTGGATGCACGATCGGCAAAGGCTGCACGGTCGGAGGGTTTTTAAGCGGGATTCCCGCGCTTTCCGGCGGAGCAATATTCCTTGCAATAGGATTCGCATTGGGGGCTTTTCTGGCCCTTCGCTATCTTTTGTGGGAGATGGAGAAACTCCCGAAATTCGGCATGGGAAAGAGCTGCACGCTGCTTGCCGCAAAGGGCAAGGGCGGAATCTGGCAGCCGTTGCTCGGCGTGGCTGTGGTTGCGTTTCTAATAATCGGAGCTTCGTTATTCTATAAGACGAGCGGCGTGTTGACCTGGTTTGCGATAATCGGTCTTCTTCTCGGCCTGATCTGCCAGCGTTCGCGGTTCTGTGTTACTCGGTCTTTCCGCGAGCCTTTTATGACGGGAGAATCCGAGGCCCCCGTGGCAATTATGGCCGCGCTTGCGGTGGGGCTGTTCGGTTTCACGGTCATAAAGTATATGGGTATCAATTCGGGCTTCCCCGGTGGCGTGCGCGCCGTCGCGACGACATGGGTGAATCCGAATTTTTGGCTAAACGGGCTTATCGGTGGAACTATTTTCGGTATCGGAATGGTTATCGCCGGCGGCTGTGCGGTTGGAACGCTCTGGCGTATGGGTGAAGGACAGATCAAACTCTGGTTCGCCGGATTGGGATTCACGCTCATGGCGCCGATCTCGGTCAAATTCATCGCCCCATGGTTTTTACATATACTTCCGGATAGTGCGCAGAAGGCGGTATTCCTGCCGGATTCATTGAACTACTGGGGCGCTGTCCTGCTTCTCTCCGTTATCCTGATATTCTGGTATATTTTCGTCAAGTGGAACGAACGAACCGGCAAATTCTCAGCCATATAGAAAGGGTAAGAACTATGAAGAAAATGAAAAAAATCATTATCGCTCTTGTCCTTGCCGCTTTTATATTGACAATAGGCTGCGGCGGCATGGGGATCGAGGGTAATTTCGAGATGAACCGGGACGAGCTTCAGGCGCTTTTCGATGAAGAGGCCGAGTTCATCCTGCTGGATGTCCGCGAACCGTATGAATTCGACGAGGGCAATATCGACTATTCGTTCAATATGCCCCTCGGCGTGGTCGAATCGAGTGTCGAAAACCAAAGCTACTGGGACAGTCAGGCGTGGGACATGCCCGGAAAGGACGACCTGTTGATCATCTATTCGATGAAGGGCAAACGCGGAGCGTTGGCGGTCGAAAGGCTGATCAAGCTCGGCTATACGAATGTTGTGAACCTTTACGGCGGCTACACACTTTGGCTCGACCCGGACGCTGATCTGGACGCAGAGCCGGTGAGCGGCGGCTGTGGCGGATAAAAATTTTTAGTTAAAACACAAAACAAGGAGAAACGATGTTGAAAAAACACTGTTTGTTAATAGTTGTTATCGCGATGCTCACACTTATTGCTGGCTGTAAAGACGCAACCGATCCGCCCGAGGACTCCGCGTTCGAGTTGCTGACGGAATACATGTCCGCCAACAATATGGACCTGTCCGACATGACGAGCACCTGGATTATTACTGCGGCGAATCTCTATGCCGATACTACTTATTATATTATGGACATCCGCAGCCAGGGAGATTACGACACGCTGGGCCATATCGACGGAGCGGTGCATTCTTCGCTGGCCACTATTGTGACCGACGCGTCGCCTAGCGGCACACGACCCATTATTGTTGCTTGTTACACAGGACAATCTGCCGCGCACGCTGTTGTCGCGCTGAGGCTTAGCGGATACGACGACGCGATGAGCCTAAAATTCGGGATGAGTTCGTGGAACGCCATCTTCGACAAGTGGACGAGCAGCACCGGCAATATCGCCGACGGCCACGCCAACTGGTCAACCGGAGCCACGGCCACGCTTTCGACATTCGGCGATCCGGAGATAACTTCCAGTTCGACCGACGGTGCCACAATTCTCGCCGCGCAGGTCGATGCGATGCTCGCCGGAGGTTTTAAGGGCGTTTTGGCTATCGACGTTCTGACCACGCCCGCGAATTACTTCATCAATAATTATTGGTTAGCGTCGGATGTAACGACATACGGCCATATCGACGGCGCGTATCGGATCAAAGAAGACCTGACCCTCGCCGCCGGTGGATTTGGAAATCTCGACCCGAATGAAACTATCGTAACTTACTGCTGGACCGGCCAGACATCGTCCGTTGTTACGGCATACCTTACCGTTCTCGGTTACGATGCTTCGAGCCTTAAATTCGGCGTGAACGCGATGATATACGACGATCTGACGAGCGGCAAATGGTCGGCGCCCGAAGATTATCCATATATAACAACGCCAACTTCTTAGGCGATTTTTCGCCATAATTCGTTGGTTAAATAGAGATATGGGGCAAAGAGACAAAATTCTTTCTCTTTGCCTCTCGAAAAAACGGAGGTAAAATGCAAAGGTTGTTCATTATCGCGCTCGCTTTAATCTGCCTAACTGTTCCCGGCCTTATTTTCGCGCAGGGGTGCATGTCCGGCGGTTCCGAGGAGGGCGTCAGTGTCGTTGGGTTTGTCCAGCCGCAATTCGAATACAAGTTCCAGGAGGACGCCGATGGCGAGGCTGACAATATCAACAGCTTTACGTTCAACAGGGCGCGCGTCGGCTTCGTCGGGAGCATCCCCTACGACGTGAGTTATTATTTTATGCTCGAAGCCAATCCATTTAAGGGAGACGCCTTTCTTCTGGACGGCTTCTTCACCTATACCCGGCTGGAACCGTATGCAAGTTTTTCTATCGGCAAGTTCAAATCGCCGTTCAGCCTCGAGCTGAATACCGGCTGCGCCAATCTTTATACGATAAATCGCTCGCAGGTCGTAAGCACGCTTGCCACTCCCGGTCGCGATTTCGGCTTGATGGCATTCGGGTACTACAACGATCTCGTGAATTATAATCTCGCCTACATGAACGGCACCGGAGCCGCCGAGTGGGACGACAATGCCGCAAAGGACATAGTCGGCAGGGTCGTCGTGACGCCGATAGAATATGTCAGTCTCGGCGGCAGTTTCAGATTCGGCAATCAACCGCCGGCATCGGAGGCATCCGAAGAGGACGACAAGAGGTCGAGATTCGGCGGCGAATTGCAGCTCAAATACGGCGATTTCCTCATGCAGGGCGAATATCTCATGGGTAAGTTAGAATCCTCGGGCGGCACGATAACCCACCCCCCGGATTGCAATCACGATACGACCTGGTATGAAATTGTCCCGGAGGGCGAAACTAAAAGCGGCGGATTCTGGGCCCACGTGATGTATATGACCCCCTGGAGCGTGCAGCCGGTAATAAAATATGAGATGTTCGATCCCAATAATGACACGGACGACAACGAAACGAGCATCATAACGTTCGGACTGAATTACTTTATCAACGATTGGTCGAGGGTTCAGGTCAATTATCTCTATAAGGCCGAAGCCGGCAGCGAGGTCTCGAACGACGAGATACTCGTCCAATTCCAGGCGCTATTTAATTAGACTAAACGATATTTAAAAACACAAGGAGAAAAATGAAAAAGACTTTACTGTTACTATCGCTGGTTGTCGCGCTTCTATTCTGCGGTCAGCTTCAGGCGAAACTTATCACCGCGAAAGAACTCGCGGGGATTATGGACGACGAAAACGTCGTGATAGTATCCGGCCGGAAAGCAAAGGACTATAAAACAGTGCACATTAAGGGCGCGGTCCACGTTTGGCCCGAGGACTTCTATCAGCCGGGCGACATAGAGGGAATGCTCAAAAGCCCCGAAGAGGTCGCGGAATTTTTCGGCGGAAAGGGAATAAGCGAGACAAACACAATCGTCGTCTATTGCGGCAAGGGTGTCGTTGCGGGAAGGCTCTACTGGGTGTTAGATTATCTCGGCGCAGAGGATATTCGTTTCCTCGACGGACAGATGAAAGCCTGGCGGAAGGCCCGTAAACCGGTAACCAAGGAAGCGACTGTTCTTGATCCGGTCACCTTCACCCCCACCGTGAACGCGGATATAATCGCGACGATGGCGTATGTTAAAGCCCATAAAAACGACGCGGGCGTGGTTCTTGTCGATGTTCGCAGCATCGAGGAATACAACGGCGAAGATGGCGAGGCGTCACGCAGGGGACATATCCCCGGCGCGATCCATTTCGAGAATAAAAAGATCATCGACGAAGATGGCGTGCTCGCATCGAAAGCGGAGATGACAAAACTTTTCAACGCCGCCGGTATAACTTCAGGCAAGG
>DAOWNU010000223.1 GCA_030642425.1 bacterium
ACACGACTAATTCAATAGAGGGTGTGTTCTCTAATTTGAAAACAAAATTAAGAGTGCATGCCGGTCTAAAACAAGAAAGAAAAAAGAGAGTGATCAATGAATTGTTGGCAAAATAGCAACCACTTTTTGACTATTAGACCGCAATCTCAACTTGGCACCATCGTTGCTTTAAGAAATCGGATTTGTGTCGGGACGTAACGGGTGCAGCCAGTTTTTTGCCCCGCTGTATCGCTCGACGAGACAGCTATCTACGATGTTTTAACATGGGCGTTCGATTTTACATTTTAGCCGAGTCAACTGGAGGTTGAGGATGTTGTCATCCAGAACGGACGGATATTTCACGGTAGTCTTCCTTATTCTTGCGATATTCGCAGGGTCGCTTTTTGCCGACAGAACGCGCGGAGGCGTCCTGTTCCTTTTGATAGGCCCCGGTGCGCGGGCAACTGGAATGGGCGAGGCCTTCGTCGCGGTCGCGGACGACCCCACGGCCACATACTGGAATCCGGCGGGCCTCGGGCGCTATCCGCTGTCTTCACAGTGGATTGATGTCGGCATGCCGCCCGGCGAGAATGTAATTGCGACAGCGGCGGTCAAAACCGGCTTTATAAATATCGATTATACCTCTTACGATATTTGGGCGGCGACAGATTCCGGCCTTTACATGCTGGACGGCAAAAAATGGGTCAGCGGGGAGACATATACGACCGCCGAAGAAGAGACTATGTCGGAAGTAATATTTCATTTTCTTGATACTTGGATAAACTTAAACGCAAAGGTTAGGGCTGATTTAGAGGGAGGAATTAAATACGACATGGCTGATTTTAACTGGGGCTCTTATGACTCAGTTTTAATATTCGAGCATGTAATCCCAACTGTTTTGGAGGCTAATGGACTTGAAGAGTTGCCAACAGGTTATCTAAAACCCGAGACAAAAATTCTACTTCCTTTTGAAGCTTTTTTTGACGGCAAAGTTACGGCTCTTCACGGCGGCAAAAAAGAACTCTGGGTCGGAACGGACAGGGGGCTTTTCGTTCGACGCAAGAGCCAATGGGAGCGCGAGACTACTTCCAGCAGTCCGATGGGGAAAAACATCACGGTGATAGGAACCGACGAAAGGGGATATCTCTATGTCGGAACGGAGCGTGGGCTTTACGCGAACAAAGGCGCACGCTGGATTCTCTACACAACCGCCGACGGCCTCCCCAACAACCATGTTCATTCTCTTTTTCTCGGGTCGCACAGGGAAATATGGGTCGGAACGGAACAGGGCCCCGCGAGAATGATGGGCGAAAAATTTGAAAGAAATTACTCCGTTCAGGCCGAAGCTGTGGATACATGGAAGGATTTTGTTGCCGGTTATTTTCCAATCGTCGAACCCAATCGGCTCGACGTTGTAACATCCGAGATTATCGCGTGCAACGACGCAATCGGCACCGACCGCCCGACTGCCGGCGACAGAATAGACATACCTTACAGCGTTATATTCGAATCTCCGGCCACCGCGATTTTCGTGGACGAATACAACGTTGTATGGTTCGGGACGAAACTTGGATTGAAAGCGTTCGACGGCGAAAACTGGAAGCTCTATGGCTGGGGAACCACGACTGTCGAAGAAGAAACGAGCATAAAGAGATGGGCTAAATCGCAATGGCCCGGCAAATCGCCGGAGCTTATCGAAAAGCTGGAGCACGACTTAAGACATTACAATCGATTCAATCCGCACGAATTCAAGCAGGGAGAGATTATTGCCTATCCCAAAAACCCGATAAGCGGACATATTCTGTCTATCGAGCGCGCCCCCGACGGCAACGTTCTTCTTGGAACCGAATACGGCACTCTTTCCTTCGACAGAAAAAATGCGCATTTCCGTTATTACATGTATGGCGGCCTCAAGAACGAGAAGCTCGACCAGATTATCCGCCACGGAGACGAATACTGGTTCAACACGGGCAGGGATATAAAGGTGTATTCCGAGGGGAAAAGCGGCATCAGCTTTATGCACGTGAACTGGCTGCCCGTGCTCGCTCCCGACCTGTATTACGAGTTCCTTGCGGGCACGACCTATCTCGAAGGCTGGGGAACTGTAGGCGGCGCTATTACCTATATTAATGAGGGCCTCAACGAGTGGACCGACGAGGCCGGAAATAAGCTCGGCGAATTTACCTCGTATGAGCTTGCTATCTCCGCCTGTTATGGAACCCGTCTGACGGAGAATCTCACCGCCGGGCTGACTTTCAAACTGATTCATTCGGCACTCGCGCCCGGAGTTACTGTGGGACTCGAACAGGAGGAAGGCAAGGCGACGACGTTTGCCGTGGACTGCGGCGTTCAATACGACACGCCCCTCAGGGGATTGACGCTCGGCGCTTCGGTTCAGAATCTCGGGCCGGATATTCACTATATCGACGCCGCTCAGGCCGACCCGCTCCCGCGCAACATGAAGCTCGGCCTTGCATACAAGGTGCTCAATATGGAATACAATCGCCTCACTCTCGCGGCGGATATCAACAAAGACCTTATCGATGTCGGCAACGACCCCTTCGGAAAGGAATTCCGCGAGGCGGTGAAAAATGTCGGTTTCGAGTATTCTTACGCCAATTTCATTTCCCTGCGCGGCGGGTATATGATAGACTATGACTATATTCCCGTCTCCGGCGCCGATGTCGCCAATAAAGATTACGACTCCAGCGACTGGAAGGGAATCCACTATTTCACAGTGGGCGCGGGAATAAACTTCAAAAACTTCTCGTTCGATTTCGGCTATATCCCGCTTCAGGAGGACGAGGACGAGGGCAAGCTCGTTCTCTCGAATATCCTTCGCTATTCTGTCAGCGTAATGTTCTAATTCCCTCGATGAGAAGTAAAACTGCACATATCGCCACAATCACCGCCATTCTTTGTATGGCGGCATTTTCCGCACCGAACGGGAAAATAATTACTGTCAAAAGGACCGAGCCGAGGGAATTCCAGAGACGCGACCCGTGGCGGCCGATGGTCTCCGACAGAAATCTTCTGAATCTCGACAGACCCGCCCCGTGGGCATTGCCGGGACCTTCGCGCGACCGCGATGCGGACACTATCGAGGTCTGCGTTATCCGTGTGGAATTTCAGCCCGACTCGACAAGCAGAACGACCGGCGATGGCACTTTCGACTACACCCCTGCGGAACAGGCCGGGCATCCATTCGACCCGACACCGCATAACAGGGCATATTTCCAATCGCACATGGAGGCCCTGAACCGGTATTATCAGGCGGTTAGCGATTCTCAGGTCTATATCGAATACGACGTCTTCCCCGGCGGGGACGAGCTTGCATATCAACTCCCGGACAGCATGGGCTATTACGGCGAACTCGGCTGGATGGGCGGCGATATTGCCGACCGAATGCGGCAGTTCTGCAGAGACGCGTGGGAATTGGCGATCTCATATTACGAATTCGACCCTGCGGAATACGACGCGTTTATCATTTTCCACGCCGGCAGCGATTGGCAGAACGACGTTGCATCGATGTATCCCGATTATGCGGCGTGGTGGCCGGATATATTTATCCCGAGTCCGGACGACCTTCCCACCAGCTATTTGAAACTGCCGTTCACTATCGGCGGGGTTATCGAGGATTGCATTCTCATGCCCGAGCACGCGTGGCAGGACGGCCAATATGTCTGTATCAACGGCGCTCTTGCCCACGAATTCGGACATCAACTTGGCCTTGTCGATCTTTATAATACGTCGAATTTTATCACCGAGGTTGGCAATTTTTCGCTCATGGACAATGGCTTCGGTGTCGGCGCGGATGTTGGCGAAATAACAGATGAAGGCGATACGTTATTTTACAGCGTCTATGGAGCTTTCCCCGGCTATCCCGACGCCTGGAGCCGCGCGTATCTTGGCTGGGAGACACCGGTCGAGATAAATTCGGACACAGAGCGCGTCGCGATACAGGCCTGCGAAATTCCGATGAACGACGGCGCGACGATTATCAAAATACCGATTAATAGCTACGAGTATTATCTTATAGAGAACCGGCAGGATTATTTCAACGAGAGCGCACTCGACAGCCTCGGCTATCCGACCGATTTCGATTTTGCATATCTCAAACAGGACCCGAATACGGGCGTAATTTTGGGCGGCTCGACCGGAGCACCCGGCGACACGATTTTCACCACCTGCTACGATTATCTTCTTCCCGGTCACGGCCTTTTGATATGGCATATCGACGAAACCGCGGCCTACGCCGATGTCGATGGCAACGGTATCAACAATTTTAACGATAAC
>DAOWNU010000327.1 GCA_030642425.1 bacterium
CTCGCCCTCCGCGCCGGCCCTTATCGCTATCGTATTGAAAAACAAAACCTCCATGCCGAGTCTCGGCGTCCATTTTTCGATATTGCCCTCTTCCGAAACCATATCCGCGGCCAGAACAAGATCGTTCTCAATAACCCACGATAACCCCGCAGCAAATTGCTCGCCGACCCGCTCGCCATCTTCGCTTGTCTCGAGAAGTTTAACTTCCGACAAGCCAAGATTCCTAACGACAAGACCGGCGAGCCAGTTCTCATGTGGCGAATAGAGCACGCCCAAATTTGCGCAGAATGTGTAAGCCGGGCCGTCGAACGCCGGATCGTCCCATATCCCGGCGCCGGGAGCGGAAGTGATAAACATTTCCGTAGTCAGCCCCGCTTTGAACTTGTGTTTGAATTCACGCGCGTATGTCAACGAAACTGTTCGTTCGCCATAGACGTCGATAATGCTGCGCTCGTGCCAGCATAAAGCGAAATTGCCAAATTCGGAAGTCATCCCAAAGGCCGCTGAATACTCGCGAAAGCCCTCCAGCGACCATCGCGAAGAATAAGTTCCGCCGAGTGTCCAGCTATCGAGGCCCGCGGCTATCGCCGGATTGAATGGGATGTCCACCACCGAGCCTCCGGAAGCCACGATCGAGCCGCCCATAGCAAGCATCCTCGCCGGAGAAGACGGCTCCTCATAAAGGGCAAAGGCCGCCCCGATAATGAAAAAGATTATTAAACTTATTCGTTTTATCATATCCATTTCTACTATCCCGGATTCTAATATCCGTCGGTTCCGGTATCGCCAGAGCGTCTTATGCTCTTTGATTAATTATCCTATACAAAGTCGAGCGTATGAACAAGAGATTAATATTAAATATTAAACATCAAATATTAAAATTACAAATCAAAAATCAAAATTATTATCCACGCTTAGACGCTCTGCGCTGTATTTTCCCCCTATCGACACGAAGCGTCGCCCGTTATACTCCACACGGAGATGTGTGAGCGAGATGAATAGCTTTTTGATTTATTCCTCGATTCGACGCTTATAACCGCAGCCCTTTCAAGGGCTTAGGGGGAGCGAAACTACGCAATATTATTCCTTATACAGCGAAAAGAGCAATAGTCTAACCTCCGGCTGTGCGTCGTCTGTGGCTTTCGCAAGTATCGAAACTATCTCGTCGCGGCGGGAGACGATCTTCCCGAACGGCTCGATTCCCATTTCGGAAAGGGCTTTTGCCCTTTGAAAGCCCGATATGGCGCGCGTTTGGGCGATACCGTAGTTCTTCTCCATAGCGGCCCGATATGCCCCGATAAAATCGTTGAGCGCAGCGCCGTTTAGCTCGGCCTTTTCGGCCCGCTCTTCGGAGAGTTTAAGCGCATCGCGGGATGTATCAAGCTCACTTGTAAGCTCCGCCTTATTCAGCGCCATGGGGGCATATCCCACAAGAAAGCCCACTATCAACGCGATTACAATGGCTAAAAAAATCTTCATTTTCGACCTTTCATAAGGTTTTTATTAAACATGTATTTCGAGCGTTTTCAAACGCTTTCTTTATCCGATGGCGTCTTCTGAAAAAATATCGCGAGCGGCCTTATTCCGAATATCACCGCGCCGACCACTAACCACCAAATGCTGATATTCATTATGTCCGGTATCAGTTTGACAAGTATCAACCCGACAAATATCCCCGCAAACTGAAGCAGCTTAATATCGAGAAGACAGAATCTTTTGCCGCGCTCGTTGAATTCCTTAAATTTACCCATTTCACTTCCTTAATTGTGTGGTTGCTTGAAAATTATTTGATAACCGCCAGCGGCCGGTTCTCACGAATCCTCAATTCGACACCGGCCTCGCTTATATATGTGAACTCGAATCGAACCGCATATATACCAGCTTTCACAATCTTGCCCGCACTGTCCCTGCCGTCCCACCAAATCGGACTGCTGCGCCCCGAAGCGGAAGTCATATCGCGCGCCAGACGGATCTTGTGGCTGCCGTTTAAATCGTAAATATCGATATCGATGCTTCCGCTATAGTCGGATTCCCACGAGATTGCGACGCGGTCGTAAATGCCGTCGCCGTTGGGCGAGAACGGATTCGGCGAGAACAGAATATTTCTGAGGACGCCTTTGTCGTCGCGGCTGCGGGTATCCCGGCCAACCGCCCACAAGCCCGTTCCAAGATAAATATCGCCGTTGATTATACTCGAACTTTCGTAATATGTGCCGCCGTATGGCCTCGGCGATGAGATATTTCCCCCGAATTCGCACAGTGCAAGCTCTTCGCCGGACCATTGGGAAGTTCTCCCGGAAAGCCAATGGAGACGTAACATCATGGGTATTTCGCCGTCGATCCCCCCGATCGAAATCTCCCTGCGCGCCTGCGAAAGTTCGGCGAGGTCGCCGCCGTCCGTAACCGGGGCATCCGCATACCGGACAGTAATCCTTACTTGAGGGCCGGTGATATTCACGACGTTTAGGGGAATCGCGATTCTGTCTCCCCATGCAAAATCGGCAGTCAGGCTGTCTCCGGCGAACGAACTGAAAACGACCGCGCCGGAATCGGAATCGTGCGGGGCGGGAATTATTCGCGAAGGATTATCGCTCATCACCGCGAAAGGGTATGTCGGGGGGACAGCGGAATCGCCGTCGTCGGGATAGATCGCGAGATTGCCCGCGGCGTCCGTCGCGGAAAAGAAGAATTTTAGCGAATCGGCTATATCCGTTCCCTCAATATCGCCTTCCACCGATATATCGCCGAACCATGTCCGGCCGTTTTCGACCGGCCCCATCGCCGTGCTGTCCCACTCTCCACTATAATAATAGTACAGCATAGCGGCAGTCGGCTCGATATCGTCGGTAATTTCGGCCTGTATCAACAGGTGCAAAGTCCCGGTTAGATGGGCGATTTCCTGCAAAACATCGTATTCGATGGTCGGCGGCGTAATATCGCGGGCAAAGTGCGCCGATAGCTGAACCGGCGTCGAGACGGTCCAATCGAGCTGCTCTTCTTGCGAATCCGCAGGTTCTTTCGGCTCTCCGGTGCCGGGATCGAGCCCCGCGCTGACCGCCATATCGATAATATTCGGGTCGATATCGCCCTCCGCGCCGCCGCCGAACTGCCATTGGGAAGCGCTTCCGGCATCGACCGAGCGGACGCCCTCGACACCGTCGCCGTCGTGGCCGAGAGACAGGACGATAAAATCCCAGTTCTCGAAGCCCGACCAATCCGCCGCGCCGAGATTATCCGTGAAGGCGGATTTATTCACAC
>DAOWNU010000373.1 GCA_030642425.1 bacterium
AAAGCCGAATCGCGAAAATAGCTTTTGGGCGGATTCGATAATATTTTCTTTCTTCTCCAAATCCATTCCTTCCGTTCGTTTCTACCCGATTAGAACATTCGACTAAATCGGTTCTATGTTCCAAAATAGGGATAGAAAATAATTTATCAAGGTCTTTTTTTTGATTTTTTTTCAGCTTTTCAATTCACCGTTTTCCGCTTCTATGTTGCCAAGGCTTTTAAAAAAACCAACCATCGACGGACAGGCGAAATTGGCCGACCCGACCTCCAGTTGGCGTTGCCAACCTATTTTATCAATGTCAATCGGATAGTTTTTTCGATATCTCCCGCGCGAATGCGTGCAAGATATATCCCGGAAGGCACCGGATCGCCCCGATGTTCATACCGTTTCGTGTCCCAGACCGCGTGATGCCTCCCCGGACCGACAGTTGTTTCCGCAAGTTTTGCAACCCATCTTCCGTTAATATCGTGGATTGTGATCAGCACTTCTGCGCTTGCGTTTGTCGAAAAATCGATAATCGTCGAGGCGTTGAACGGATTTGGAGAGCTTCCGATAATCTCGAGTTCCAGCGGTTTTTCGGGCAAATCGATTTCTTCCTCGACCCCGACATAGACGCCGAACAGTGTCGAGTCGATAATGCTGTTGTCCCAGTCGTAGGCGCGATAAACGATATACTCGCTCGCGATATCCAGAATAATATAATGGTAGCAGGCGTAATAGACCCATATCCACTCCCAGTCCTGCAGCCAATGGTCGAGCGCCGCGCCGCCACCACCCGTGATAACATGGGCCACGCCGTCCTTTGCGCCGCGTTCGTAGTCGTGCGTGTGCCCCGCGAATACAATATCGACGTCGTAATCCTCATACATGGGAACGAGATAATCGCGCACGTTCGGCTCGCCGTCGTAGCCGGGGGAATCCCAACCTTCGGAGTAAGGGGGATGATGATGGAACACGAGCAGCCACGGTGCCGATTGGGCCTCGGTCGAGGACAGGACGTCGTCCAGCCAAAACCATTGTTCCGAAATGTAAGGATAATACCAGCGGTTTGTGTCGATAAAAACGAGATATGCCGGGCCGTAGCGCACGGCGAACCAATGCTCGTTGCCGGGCTGGCAGACATATGTGTCGAACCAGTCCGCGTCGGCTTCGTGGTTGCCGATGCTTATATAGCTCGCCTTGTTCCGAAGCAAATTGCGCGCGGGCCAAAAATACTCGCGGTTCCACTGGTCATAGACCGTGCCGGAAGTTACGACGTCGCCAACGTTCACGACCATGTCGGGTTCCTTTGTTATCAAGGCCTCGACAACGCGCTCGTGCGTGACATAGTCCGTGCGGTTGTCGCCCCAGATTCCCATGCGATATGGCGTGTCGTCGAATATCTTTGTGTGGAAATAGAAATCGAGGCCGGCGTATAAGGAATCTTCGACACGAACGCCGTAGTAATATTTTGTTTCGGGCGATAACTCCTCGATCCTAACTTCGTGGAACGTTCCCGAAGGACTAACGGCTGAATCGGTGAAGACAGTTGTCAGCCCCCAATAGACCATTCCGTCGATGTCCGTGGTCGTTTCCCACATTATCGTGATGGAGAAGTCTTCGGGGTTTTGCAGGTATGGCCCGGTGAGAATCTTCGCCGCGCTCGAGTCGACGTGGAACTCCGGGAGAATGGCGACATTATCGAAATAAGAGCCGTCGTTGGCGTAGCACATCAGGCCGATTTTGCCCGAAGAATGCGTGGAATCCGTATCTATCGCGGAAAGAAGCTCGATCCCCTCTTCTAATATTGTCATCCTATTTCCGGAAACCCAGACTGTAATGCAGAAAAAGTTCGCCGGATATGTGAAATCGCTCGTGTCCTCGGCGAGTATCGTGAAAACGCCGTCCACACATTTCTCGATGCGCCTGAACGGCCCGAGGTTATAATCGTCCTCGACGCGCAGATAGCGGTAATAATTCCCCGCGTCCCGATAGCGAAAGAGCATGCCCACGCCGTCGTCGTCGGTGGATTTCAGCTCGACATTGAAAGAGTAGTCGGTCCAGCTCGTGTCGCCGGTGATAATGCGCGTGCCGGTATAGACGTCGTATTCGTCTTCGGTCGTGAATATGTTCGTGGTCTGTGTGAGGACGCCGCTTATCACGACCCAATCTGAAGGCCCGCTCGAATAGGGGGCGATGTCCAGCACCTCCCAGCCGTCGTAATCGCCGTCGTCGAAATTCTCGAAAAGCGGCAATGTGTCGGCGACAGTGATGACTGCGGAGAAAAAAATAATCAGAAAAACTAAACCTTTTGTTTTCATAATTCGTCCCAACGTTAGAAGAAACGTTTGTTAAATAATAGTTAATCGAACGCTTTTTGCAAGAAAGATTTAAACACTGTTGCGAAGTTAAATAATATCGTTATACTAAAATCAGAGAGCGCAGAACGAAAGGGTTAAAATGTCTTTAACGAGAAAAATGGCCGTCCTGTGCTTTTTTCTTATTATTGCGGGCGCGGCGAATGCCTCTTTTTTCAGCGATACAATCCACACAATTGAAGTTTATTTCGAATATCCGGACTTTTGGCCCGCGCTGGATTCTACGCACGAGACCGAGGAATACATCATGTGTCAGGTTGTGTTCAACCATGTCGATACGCTCGACAGCGTCGGTATCCGCCTGAAGGGAAACAGTTCCTACGGACATCCCGGCCGGAAAAAGCCGTTCCACCTCAAAATGGACGAATATGTCGATGGCCGCGATTATCGCGGCAACGAACGCCTAACCTTCAACAACGGTTTCAAAGACCCGACATTCCTGCGGGAAAAACTCGCCGCCGAGATTTTCCACGACCTCGGCGTCCCCTGCCCGAGAGCGACCT
>DAOWNU010000374.1 GCA_030642425.1 bacterium
AAAATTTTTTTTAAACCGATAATCTCGCCGTCCCTCCGGAGGATACGCCCGCAGAGCGCATGAAACGTTCCCATCCAAATACCCCTGTGCGGATAGCCGCCAAGCTTTTTGGCCCCTCCCCTCATTTCGCCGGCGGGCCTGTTGGTGAACGTTACCCCGATTATCGAGGACGGCTCGATGCCCATTTCGAGAACGAGGTGCGCGATCTTATAGGTCAAAAGCCTTGTTTTTCCGCTGCCAGCGCCAGCCAATACGAGAACGGGGCCCTCGGTTGCGAGGACCCCTTCGACCTGCATCTCGTTCAGCTCCGGGGCAAACTTCGTCCTGCCGGAAGACATAAGCTATTCCTTATTCTCAGCGATTGTCACTTTGCCGCCGTTATCGCGGGCGACCCAGAGTCCCGAACTTGAAAGATCGGGCTGCGGACAATTGCACAGGACCTCATCCTCGGTCATATCGGATGGGCTGAGGAGACAATCGCCCACCCCGAACTGCATTATATTATATTTCCCCGCGTTCCAGGGGTCGGGAGTGATATAATTGATACAATCCACACCACCCCACGCGAAACTTTTCGAGTCCCGGAGAGAATCCGTGTGGAATTCGAGGAAGCCGTCATCAGTTCTTACCATAAAAAGGTCGAGCAAATTCTCGGAACCGGGCATCCCCTCGGCATCGACGACAATCGCGGTATATGTCTCGTTTGGCCCGACATCTATTTCTATTGGGAAATTCACTATCGAAGGGTGGGTAAAGAATTCCTCGATTTTGCCGTCGGCGAGATCTACTTTCCACACGCCATCCTTTGCGGCGTATAGCAAAATCCCGCCGCCGGGAAAGAACTCTATCCTGCCGAGAAGCCCCGGAACATTGCTAACTTTATGGCATGATATAATTGTGCCTCGTTCCGGATCGACGCCTCCTACCCACAACTCAAAGCTCTGTTTGGGATTGCGCTTCATCCCTTTCGAGATAAATCCTCTTTCGATAACCCTCGAATAGGCAACGATAGTATCTCCCGCCCAGGCAACACTCGATATCCGCGCCTCTTCATACACCGTAACTTTCGACCCGCCGCATCCGGCAAAATGTATTGTCAATATCAACATCGTGAATAGCAGGCTCTTTTTCATTTTGTTCCTTTTCAGTTAGTGAAGTGGCTGATTATCTTTTAGAATGTTCTATTCAAGTATCTCATGAAAATCCTAATGTCTAAGCCCTAAATCCTAATGAAGCCCTAATGTCTAATGTCGAATTCCACCCCGCCCCGCTGGATTCCCGCTTTCGCGGGAATGACATAAAAAAAAGCCCGGGAATGACAGAAAAAAAGCACGAGAATAACGAAAAGAAGCCCCAGAATGACGGGAAAAAACACGAGATGACAGAAAAGAAACCCCAGAATAACAGGAAAAAGCCCCGTTAAAGGCCGCGGACTATATATCAAGATTTTTTACGTCCAGCGCGTTCGTCTCGATAAAAAACCTGCGTGGTTGAACATTGTCTCCCATCAATGTTGAAAAAATTACGTCCGCCGCCGCCGCGTCCTCGAGCTTGACCCGAAGCATTCTCCGGCGCGCCGGGTCCATTGTCGTTTCCCAGAGTTGGCCGGGGTTCATCTCCCCAAGACCCTTATAACGCTGTATTCTCTTGCCCTTCCTGCCCACCTCGAGCACAAAATCCAGCAGTTCGCCATAATTCCCAAATTTGACCTCTTCTTCCTCGTAGATAGCGGTCAAAGGCGGCCTCGCAAACGAAGCCAGCGAGGCTGTCGATTTCTGAAGTTCTTTAAATTCGGGCGAATCCACAAGGTCGAAATCTATATTCAAGCTGCCGTTTATTTCACGCTGCTCGTATTCGACAATCGCCGACCAGGCGAGATGCTCCTCGTCGCGCTGCGTGTGATAATTTATTTCGTAATCCATCGACCTGAGCCGTTTTGCGAGTATGCCGAGTATCTCGATAAAGCTCACCTGATCCTCGAGTATATCCGAATTCAGACCCTCGAGTAGCGCCAAATTCTCGACCAGGTCCTTTGGATATCCCCTTCTCACAAAGAAGCCGGAAATACGCCCGAACCGCGATATATCGTCGAGATATTTCACGAGCCGCCGGCCGGTCGATTCTGAGCCATCCGCTCCGATTAGCCTGAGCGCCCGCGCGCCCTCTTCGATAAGAAATCGGTGCATGCGCTCCTCGTCTATTACATACTGTTCCCTCTTGCCGAATTTCACTTTATAAAGCGGGGGCTGCGCGATATAGAGAAATCCTCGCTCGATTATTTCCCTCATCTGACGGAAAAAGAAGGTCAGAAGAAGCGTTCTTATATGCGCGCCGTCAACATCGGCGTCGGTCATGATAACAATCCTGTGGTAGCGGAGCTTCTCGATATCGAAATCCTCCCCACCGATACCACAGCCCATTGCAGTTATCAATACCCTTATCTGTTCGTTCTTGAGCATTCGGTCGAAACGCGCCTTCTCCACATTAAGAATTTTCCCCCGTAGCGGGAGGATTGCCTGAAACTTTTTATCCCTTCCCTGTTTCGCGCTCCCGCCCGCAGAATCGCCCTCGACAATATACAATTCGGATTCTTCGGGATTCCTCGATTGACAATCGGCGAGTTTTCCGGGCAACGCCGCCGAATCGAGAGCCGTTTTGCGCCGCGCAAGCTCCCTTGCCTTTCTCGCGGCCTCACGGGCGTGCATCGCGCTGAGAACTTTGTTCACAATACTTTTCCCGATAGGGGGATGCTCCTCGAGATACGCGCCAAGCTCCTCGTTCATCAACTGCTCAACAATTCCCTTAACCTCCGAATTGCCGAGCTTCGCTTTCGTCTGCCCCTCGAACTGCGG
>DAOWNU010000270.1 GCA_030642425.1 bacterium
AGGAGATTGCCTCGTCGCTATGCTCCATTCGGCTGCGCTCACGGCGACGCCTCGCAATGACGGTGTGTTTGAGTTTTTTCATAGGAAAGCAACAATCTCAATATGTCATTTTGCATTTTAATCTTTGATATTTGATTTATTCCTCGCTGCTTCGGTGAAAAATTTTGCAAATAAATCGCCCATCGGCATTTTCACCTTGATTTTCGGGAGTTATTATATCATTATGTAAAACCATGGATTTTGAAAACTGGAGGTTGAAATGCGCAAAGTTATTCTCGTTATCGCCGTCTTGCTGGTCGCCTTTCTCGCATGTGGCAAAAAAGCGGAACTGGGTTATAAGACGTTGAGGGCCGGCCCCGACGAGAGCCGACCCGCTTTGAAAGAGCCGGCCTATGTTATCGATATTTTTGTTTCCGGGGATGGAGACCGTGAGGATGTCGAGGGTCTCGCGGTAGATGTGCTCAAGGAGTATCTCGCCAAAAATCCTGATTGCAAACGCGTCAGGCTCAATGTTCATGCCGACTCGATCAATTTCGGGCGCAGGAGGGCGGAGATAAAGATCGGTTATTACGGCACCGGAGTCCCGCAGGTCGAGATCAACCGCTGGGGTTCGTAATAGAATCGATAAGTATTTATCAACAATAATAAAACGAAGGGGAGCAACATGAAGGAAATACTGGAAAAATTCAACCTGACCGGCGAACTGAAAGGGGCGTTCGACGGCGAATGGTTTGCCAATGGCAAGACGCTTGAGGTTTTTACGCCAATCGACGGCAGCAAGATCGGCGCTATTCGTCAGGCCACCGACGACGATTATAAAAGGGTTTCGGAAAAGGCGGAGCGGGCATTTCTCGAATGGCGGGCGGTTCCCGCGCCGCACAGGGGCGAGTTCGTTCGCAGGCTGGGGTTGGAATTGCGCAAACATAAGGCGGATTTGGGCGCGCTTGTTGCGCTCGAGATGGGAAAAATCCGCGCCGAGGGCGAGGGCGAGGTTCAAGAGATGATCGATATCTGCGATTTCGCGGTGGGCCTTTCGCGCCAGCTTTACGGCAAGACGATGAAATCGGAACGCCCCGGGCATTTTATGATGGAACAATGGCATCCGCTGGGAATTGTGGGCGTAATTTCGGCGTTCAATTTTCCGGTGGCTGTATGGGCGTGGAATATTGCGCTGTCCGCGGTTTGCGGCAACTCCAATATCTGGAAACCTTCCAGCAAAACGCCCTTAACCGCTATCGCCTGCACGAAGATCGCCGAGGTCGTGTTGCGGGATATGGGTTTCAATCCCGCGATTCTCTCGCTCATTATCGGGCGTGGCTCGGAGGTGGGCGAAAGCCTTATCCGGGACCCGAAGGTGAGGCTTATCTCGGCCACCGGAAGCTGTCGAATGGGCTATCGAGTTGGGAAAATTGTCGGCGAAAGGCTCGGCAGCACGATTCTGGAGCTTGGCGGCAACAACGCAATTATTGTCACTCCCGACGCCGATATGGAGATCGCGATCCGCGCGATCCTTTTCGGGGCGGTCGGAACAGCAGGCCAGCGGTGCACTTCCACGCGAAGAATAATCGTGCATAAATCGATAAAAAAGGAGCTGACCGACCGGCTGATCTCGGCCTATAAACAGGTAAAAATCGGAGACCCGCTTGCGCCGGAAACGCTGATGGGGCCGTTGATCGATACAGGCGCGGTGGACGAGATGATGACCGCGCTCGAAAGGCTGAAAAGTGAGGGCGGCAAAATCCTTTGCGGCGGCGAGAAGCTCGACAAAGAAGGCGGATGCTACGTTACGCCGTGTATCGCCGAGGCGAAGAACGAATTCGCAATTGTTCAGGAAGAAACCTTCGCGCCGATCCTGTATATTATCGAATATGCGGATTTCGACGACGCGCTCCGGATGCACAACGACGTGCCGCAGGGCTTAAGCTCGGCGATCTTCACAAATAATTTCCGCGAGGCGCACAGATTCCTGTCGGGAGTCGGCTCGGACTGCGGTATCGCCAATGTCAATATCGGCACGAGCGGCGCGGAGATCGGCGGGGCTTTCGGCGGCGAGAAAGAAACCGGCGGCGGCAGGGAGTCCGGCTCCGACGCCTGGAAAGCCTATATGCGCCGTCAGACGAACACGGTCAATTTCTCCAACGAGCTCCCGCTGGCCCAGGGGATCGAGTTTGGATAACCGTTTATTGTGTAAGCGATTGTGAAATAATCGAAAATAGGGAGACTATGAAAAGAGGAATTCAAACCAAGCACGACAGGTTCACAATACTTATTGAACGGGATGAAGACGGCTTTCTTGTGGCCACCGTTCCCGCTCTCAAGAGTTGCTATACTCAAGCAAAAACAATGGACGAATTGCTCCACAGGATACAGGAGGTAATCCAGCTTTGTCTCGAGGAGCAGAAGCCTGCGAATTTAGAATTCGTCGGAGTTCAAACTATAGAAGCTTGATTATGCCGCGACTTCCTATGATATCTGCACGAACTATAATTGCTTTTCTCAAATCGTTAGGGTTTGAGTTTGTTCGTCAGCGCAGCAGTCACAAATTATTTCGTCACCCCGACGGTCGAACGGCGACAGTTCCCGACCATCGAGGGGAAGATTTGGGCAGGGGGATTGTATCGAAAATCCTCAACGATATCGAGGTTCCAAGAGCTAAGTTGGTGGAATGGTTGTAAGAACATCGAACTTCCGCTGGCGCAGGGGATCGAGTTTGGATAAACATCGAACTGGTTGCCAAAGGGCGTATAATATACGCCCTTTTCTCGCATTTATTACGAAAAAGGAGGCGTAGGCAGTGGAAAGGGAGACTCAGACAATGGACAGGGAGACTCAGGCCATGAATAGGGAGACTCAGACCATGGAAAGGGAGACTCAGACCGTGGACAGGGAGGGTCAGATAATGGACAGGGAGGGTTTGTATGATATAGTCCTCGGTCAGACGTCAAGAGAACAGAGTCAGGACTTGAAAAGGGAGGGTCAGACAATGGTCAGGGAGGGTCAGAAACCCGAAAGAGAGAGTCAGATGCCGGAGAAGGAGGCTCAGGAACCGGTAAGAGAGAGTCAGAACTCGGAAAGAGAGGGTCAGGACGGGACGGTTTAGGTCCCAAACGGGGCGAAAAAGGAGAGAACCCCGATGATAGACAACGAGTTACGGGAAAACAGGGGAAAAAAGGAGAAACAAAGGATCGATATGAATAAAAGATATATAGCACTCGCGGGCATTATACTCACGCTCGCCGTTGTGCTGGCAACCGCCGGATGCAAATCGACCGATTTCGTTATTGTCGATAAGAACGCCGACGGGACGGAAATCGAACTTGAAACCGGACAAAAACTCGCTATTAAGCTCGAAGGCAACCCAACTACCGGCTATGTCTGGGAGATAAAGAACGGGTGCGCGCTTCTTCGGCAATTGGACGAGTCGGCGTTCGAGCCGGAATCCGATCTTATCGGCGCGCCGGGAACGCAGACGCTCGTTTTCGAGGTCGTGAAAACCGGCAACGAAACGCTCGAACTCGCCTATAATCGCCCCTGGGAAGAGGACACGCCGCCGGCGAAAACCTTCTCGATAAAGCTGAAAGTGGATTAACAACGCGGACAGCCGTTAGCCTGCATTTCTCACAAATGTGATGTTAAGAAACAAAGGGGTCAAGGGGTCGAGGGGTCGAGGGTTCAAGTGTTCAAGTGTTTTTGTGTTCCCCCTTGATCCCTCGAATCCTCGAACCCTTTTTCCGTTAATATCGAA
>DAOWNU010000367.1 GCA_030642425.1 bacterium
AATTGTCGGCGCGGGAATCGCGGGAATTCAAGCATCGCTGGACCTCGCCGAGATGGGTGCCGACGTTCATATCGTCGAGACGACGCCGTCTATCGGCGGGCGTATGGCCCAGCTCGACAAGACCTTCCCCACCAACGATTGCTCTCTGTGCATCCTGTCCCCAAAAATGATCGAGTGCGCAAGACATCCGGGCATCACACTGCACATGAATTCCGAGCTTATCGCTATCGAGGGCGAGCCGGGGGATTTCACATGCACAGTCAAAGAGAGGGCCACCTATGTCGATCCGGTGAAATGCGTCGGATGCGGACTTTGCGAGGAGAAATGCCCCTCCAAAGTTTCCGACGAATTCGACATGGAACTCCGGGATCGCAAGGCCATTTACCGGTATTTCCTTCAGAGCGTGCCTTCAACCTATGTGATCGATCCAGAACGCTGCCTTCGGATTACTAAGGGCGTTTGCGGAATTTGCGAGAAAACCTGTCCCGCGGAGGCCATAAATTTCGACGACGTGGACAGGGAAATCGATATCAAAGCGGGCGCCGTTATTATAGCGTCCGGCATCGACGCCTTCAACCCGATAGTCTATGGTCAATACGGCTATAAAAAATACCCGAACGTGGTTACCTCCCTCGAATTCGAACGGATGCTTTGCGCTTCCGGCCCGCAGATGGGGCATGTTACCTGTCCGAAAAGCGACAAGACTCCGAAAAGCGTGGCTTTTATACAATGTGTCGGATCGCGCGACAGGGAGAACAACAGAAACTACTGTTCTTCCGTCTGCTGCATGTATGCCATCAAGGAAGCGATTATCGCTAAAGAACATATTAAAGGGTTGGACGCGACTATTTTTTTCATGGACGTCAGGGCTTTTGGGAAGGAATTCGACAAGTATTACGAAAAGGCGGAAGGCCAATTCGGCGTGTCATTCGTTCGTTCGAGAGTCGCCAAGATTACGGAACTTCCCGACGGAGACCTCAGGTTGCATTTCGCCAACCCGGACGGCTCGAAAGAAAATCGCGATTTTTCGCTCGTCGTCCTATCCGTGGGTATCCAGCCCCGAAAAGATATTATTGAACTGTCGAAAAGCTCCGGTATCAAAGTCGATGAATTCGGTTTCTGCCGGACGGGCGATTTTCAGCCGCTCGATACTACCCGACCGGGCGTATTTGTCTGCGGCGCGACCAGCGGGCCGAAAGATATACCGGAATCCGTGATGGCGGCTTCCGCGGCCGTCGCGCGTTCCGCAAAATATCTCGGATTGACGCGCCAGGAGAAAGTGTCCAAGAAAACGTTCCCGCCCGAGACCGATGTTAACGGCGACCGACCGAGAATCGGCGCGTTCATCTGCCATTGCGGCACGAATATCGGCGGTATAGTCGATGTCCCATCGGTCGTCGAATACGCGAAATCGCTGCCGAATGTCGAGCACGCCGACGAGCTGCTTTACGCGTGTTCCGGCGATTGTCTCGAGACGATAAAGAAGGCTATCGAGGAGAAAAATTTAAATCGTGTGCTCGTGGCCGCTTGCACGCCGAGAACGCACGAGCCTTTGTTCCGCGAAACGCTCCGCGAGGCCGGATTGAATCAATACCTGTTCGAGATGGCGAATATCCGCGACCAATGCAGTTGGGCGCACATGGGCGAACATGAAAAGGCTACCGAAAAATCCAAAGAACTTGTGGAAATGGGCATCGCGAAGGCCAGAAAACTCTCGCCGCTGCAAAAACTCCCCGTGGAAATCGATCCGAAGGCGCTCGTTATAGGCGGCGGATTGGCAGGCATGACCGCGGCGCTCGAAATAGCGGATTCCGGCTACAGTGTTTATCTTGTCGAAAGGGAGGATGAACTCGGTGGGAATCTGAGGAATGTCCGGTTCCTGCTCGGAGACAGGGATCCGCAAAAATTCCTTCGGGAGACGATTCAAAGGGTGCGCGAGAACGAATCAATAGAGATTTTCACCGGCACAAACGTCCAGTTCGTCGAGGGTTATATCGGGAATTTCAAAACTACGCTCAAAATTGGGGATAGCAAAGAAAAGGAGATCGAGCACGGAGTCGTTGTCGTCGCGACGGGCGCCACGGAATATCCCACGAAGGAATACTGCCGAAACGACAGCACACGGGTCGTTACTCAATTGGAATTCGAAAAAATGATCGACCGGGGATATCTCGCGGGGAAGCAGCTCGACAATATCGTAATGATCAACTGTGTCGATTCCCGCGAAGAGGGGCGCGATTATTGCAGCCGGATTTGCTGTTCGCAGTCTATCAAGAACGCTCTGAAGGTGAAAAAAGAGCGTCCCGCCACCGATGTTTTTGTTCTATATCGCGATATTCGGACGTATGGTTTGAAAGAGAAGTTTTATGGCGAGGCTCGCGAACTCGGTGTGATATTCTCCAGATACGACCTCGATAACAAACCGAAGGTCGAGCTTATCGATCCGAAAAACCCGAACAGCGAACTACGTGTGACGGCCTTCGATCCGATCCTCGGGCAGGATATCGCTATCGACGCGGACCTCGTGGTTCTCGCCGTATCTATCGATCCGCGGCAGGACAACGATAAACTCGCCAAAATGCTGAAAGTTCCCCTGACCGCGGACAGGTTCTTCCTCGAGGCGCATGTCAAGCTCCGACCGGTGGATTTCGCCACGGACGGCATATTCGTATGCGGCCTTGCGCATTGCCCGAAAAACAGCGACGAGTCGATCACTCAGGCGACCGCGGCGGCGGCGAGGGCATTGACAGTATTGAGCAAGATGGTCATGGAGGCCGAAGGCTCGATATGCGAGGTTAATCCGGACCTTTGTTCGGGCTGCGGCGTTTGTCTAAAAGTTTGCGCATACGCGGCTCCCCAAATGGACGAAGAAAAAGGCGTCGCATTCATAAACGAGGCTTTGTGTAAAGGCTGCGGCGCATGTGCGGCGTCGTGC
>DAOWNU010000222.1 GCA_030642425.1 bacterium
AAACCCGCCCGCGCGGGAGGGTCACGGACCCTCCCCTACGAAACGGTCGTCTGGCAACCTCCCGCATCCCTCGGCTCCGGCGTCTATCTCGTCCGAATCATAGGAACAAACGCGGCGGCGAAGATAATATATATGAAATAGGAAAGGGTTCAAGGGGTCAAGGGGTCGAGGGTTCGAGGAAGAAAAATTAAAATGTAAAATGACAATGTAAAAATCAAAACGTCCTGATATCGGATTTATCGCAAAAGTGGTCGGGCAATTTTGCATTTTGATATGTAATTTTGATGTTTGATTTTTAATTTTTACATTTACGTTCAAGGAGGATAAATGGCCTATTGGCAAACAACCAAGGGACAACGCGACCGCTATAAAGCAAAATGCAACAAGCGCGCTGAACGTCGAAAAAAGAACAAAACCAAAACGGGATTAATTTTGCATATGTTGATGTCGAGACTGCTCAATTTGATGAAAGATTCCGGCTATAACAATCTGACGCTCTCGGAGTATTCCGGTATCTCGCCTGCTACGATAACGCGGCTCCGCCGCCGCCGCAAATTCGATACTGCCACGTTCTCATCGGTCGTGGGTTTGGCGCGCGCATCGGGGTATAAGGTCGAGTTCGTGCGCCTTGCGCCCGAGGAGGACGAATTTTTCGATAAAAGATGGCTAAAAGCGACCGATTTCTACAGTAAGAAGGGCGACGAGGAAGGCGAAAATACCGGAAAATAGAATGGTTAATTAAAAAAATAGCTTGTGGACGATAAAAAATAGATTGTGGACTATAAAAAATAGTTTGGAGGCTATAAAAAATAGTTGGTGTTCCAAAATAAATAGTAGGTGATCTTAAAAAAATAGTTTGGTATTAGCAAAAAATAGTAGGGGAACGCAAAAAAATAGTAAGGGTTTTTCCTTGCAGGGTAGCGGTTTTCCCTTTAATTGTTCCGTTTCGGCGACATCGAGCAGGGGATTTTCGATAACGGGAAGCGGGATTTCCAATCGCAGTTCACCACGGAGACCGCAGGCTCTCTTTTTTTATATTAACCCCCGCCAGCCCTTATGGGCAGTCCTATTTTTTTGAGGGGGGGGAAATGCCACCTTAATAGGCACGGCATCTCTCCGAACATTTGCCCCCGTCGAGCGAGACGCTCGACCTATTAGATGAGGTTTCCGGTCAGGGAGTGAAACGGCTTATTAGGACGAAACGCCAGCCGTCGGAGTCGATTTTTGGGGCGATACCGTATTCGCCGCCGTCGATATCCGCACGCGAAAATTTTCTGCCGATAAGAAATCCAAGGCTATAGCGCTGCTGCCAGACCCGCTCCACACCGAAATATAACCCGATCCCCCAGCCTTCGCCGAAAAAATCGAAACGACTCGTTTCGGGGCGATAGGAGATCGAATTTTTCTGCCATCCGCCCGAGGCCGCGATAGGAAAGAGCCAATTTCCGTTCTCGTCCATAACATAATTGTAGATAAACTCGCCGCCCAGAATGACGCCGCTTATATTGGTCGGTTGATTTGCGGGAAAAATTTCTCGCGACCAAAAATAGCAGGCTCGCGCCCCGAGCGAAACCGGGCCGAAATCCCACAGCAGGGATAATTCTGGTGAAAACTCGTCGAAGAATGTGCCGCTTTCAGCGAAAACGGGGGAGCCGCCGGTGGAATCGAAAATTTCGATAGTCGGCGCCCAACCGAGGCCAAGTTTCAACTGGGGCGAGGCGAAAGAGACCGATGCCGAAATGGATATTAACACGCAGATCGCAACCGCGAACCCAAATGCACATTTCCTCAACGAATCCTGTCGAATGCTGGCGGATTTTTGGCCCAAGCTACTCGATAATGCCGAACCAGGGGCCGGTTTTAAGATCGCCCATGAAAAGCTTGGCGTCTTCCTTCTTCTCGATCTTGTTTCCCGCCTCTTTCGCGTTGCCAAAATATTTTGTGGCCTTGTCCTTTTCGCCGGCACAGGCGAAGGCGCGCGCAAGAGCTTCGCAACTATAGGCAAGGTCGAACCCATCGAGCTCGAGCTTTCTTGTCAGCGAAAAGCATTGTTCCGCGTGATACACCGCCGGCCCGGGCTGTTCGAGTATCGCCCAAACATGCGAGATCAGCCATTCGCCGCGCTGAATATTGATAGGATCGCCGATCTTGCTCCAATGATATAGCGAGGCATAGGCCGCGCGGATCATTTCCTGATCGTCATCGTAGGTGCGATCCTCTTTACCCAGCAGTTCCCATACTTCGTTATTCAGGCCGACAGCGAAAAATTTGTGGCTTTGATCAATATTTTTCTCCACTTTTTCATCCTTGTTCTCATTTTTTTGGATTTCCATTATGGGGGTTTGCGCAAACGCCGTGAGCGCGAGGATCACAGCCAACATCAGCGTCAAAATCACGGAATTTTTCATTTTGCTCCTTTTTTATTTTGATTTTAGTTATTTGAAAACGCTCGCATTTTTATTAAATCGTTCACGACATAATCTGAGAATACAATTCGAGATCGAGGATCGCCTCCGGAAGCGAATCCAGAATATCGCCCGCGATTACGCTTCTCTGACCCAATTCCGCCGAGGCGAGATCGCCCGCAAGGCCGTGAAGATACACTCCGAGCCGCGCTGCGTCGATGGGAACAAGCTTCTGCGCGAGAAGGCTCGCGATAATTCCGGTAAGAACATCGCCGCTTCCGCCCGTGGCCATGCCGTTGTTTCCCGTTTTGTTTATATACACCGGGCCTTCGGCGCCGGCTATTGTTGTCGATGCTCCCTTAAGAACGAGGACATCGACGCCGAGTTCGGAAACCCATTTGTGCATATCTTCAAAGCGGTTATTGCAGATTTCCTCAACCTCGATGTTAAGTAATCTCGATAACTCCCCCGGATGCGGCGTGATAACAACTTTATTGCCAAACTCGATTGGGATTTCCCTTGCCCTGAGGCGGGCGATACAGTTCAAACCGTCGGCATCGATAACTGTCGGCGTGCCGAGTTTCGGCAGCAATCTTCCGATAAGGTCCACCGTCTCCCTGTGCGTGCCGATACCCGGGCCGAGCGCGACAGCATCCGCATTTTCGGCCAATCTCAGAATGTCCCCGAGCGCCCGTGCCGAAAGGCAGCGATATTTGTCAACCTGCTGAACCGGCCTTGTGACGGCCTCGCGAAAAATATTTTCGACCGTGCCCACAAGCCCTTTTGGGACAATCATCTCGACGAGGCCCGCGCCGGAGCGGAGACAGCTTTCCGCCGCCATAGTTGCCGCGCCGGACATCCCCAAACTTCCGGCGATTATCGCGGCTTTCCCAAATGTGCCCTTGTGCCCGTCGGGGGGCCGGAAAGGGAGGAGTGAATTGAGTTTCTCGGTGGTCTCGGCGCGCCAATCGGGGTCCGGCAGGTTCTCGATAACGTCCGTGGGAATACCGATATCGACCACGAGCAGTCTTCCGACATAGCTCTTGCCGGGATAGCGGAACTGCCCGAGTTTTGGCAGGCCGAACGTGGCGGTCGCCACCGCCGGGATAGCATTTCCAAGAACCTCTCCCGTGTCGGCATCGACACCGGTGGGATTATCTATAGCGAGCGCCGGAAGTCCGCTTGCCATCGCGCGTAAAACCATTTCGCCTATAGCGCCCCTCGGCGCACCCTTCGCGCCGGTGCCGAGAAGCCCGTCGATAATGAGGTCGCATTTTGAAAAATCGATTTTACCGTCGGGGAAAATTTTGTATTTGACATTTTCGTTCCGCGCCCGCTCGAAAGCGGTTTTCGCGTTACCGGTAAGTTTTTCAGGGTCGATAGGCGCGGCAACATCGACACCGAATCCTTCTCCGGCGAGCAATCTCGCGGCGATCCAACCGTCGCCGCCGTTGTTTCCGGGACCCGTTAAAACAAGAACTCTCTTGCCATCGATTTCCTCCAGAATTTCGATAGCGGTTCTGGCGACACCCGCGCCCGCGCGCTCCATCAGTGTCATGCCCTCGACACCGCGCTCCTCGATAGTAATTCTATCCAGTTCGCGCATCATTTTTACAGTAACAACTCTCATCGGCACTCCTCACTTTTACGCAAAATACGCAAATTTGCGCTTTTGGCAAGGTAAATTTAATGGGGGAGAAGTAATGGGGGAAGATTCAATTCAAAATGATCAATTAGCAATTAGCATTGCAAAATTGCCCCGCACCACACCACCGTGGAAAACCACAAAGAACACAGAGGAAGAAAAGGTAATGGGGGAAGATTCAATTCAAAATGATCAATTAGCAATTAGCATTACAAAATTTCCCCGCACCGTTCGCACCTGCG
>DAOWNU010000035.1 GCA_030642425.1 bacterium
CGACCGGTGCGAGATAAAGCGGTTTTCGGAATATATTAAGGCGGCTGAGGAGGCCGCCTTTTTTATTTTCCCTTCGGCAAGCTCAGGGAGCGAACGGGCCGGTCGTTGAGCGGAGCCGAAACGACTTTTATCATCGAGCGAGACGCTCGACCTATTAAATGGGGTTTTACGTAAGTAGCCCCCTCTCCCCCATTTTTAAAAGGCGAAAAATTGTTGATAGTGGCAATTTTATCGTTAATAAGTATAAAGGGCTGGCGGCAACACGTTTCAAAAAAAAACTGATGAATCCTAACATAAAAGAAAGCAAAACAAAGGAACTCGAGCGGCGCATGGTGGAATTGGGTATTCGCGCGGAGGACCTTGTCGAGAAATTTATCCACGGCTCCGGAAGGGGCGGCCAAAAGCTGAACAAGACCGCGAATTGTGTTTTTCTCAAGCATATACCAACCGGTATCTCGGTGAAAGTTCAGCGATCCCGCTCGCGCGAGGTCAACCGCTTTCTCGCGCGGCGAGAGCTATGCGACCGGATCGAGGAACTCGAAAAGGGGATCGAGAGCAAGAGAAAAAAGCGGGAATTTAAGATACGAAAGCAAAAAGCGCGTCGCGGCAGGCGCGCGAAGGCCAAAATGCTCGAAAACAAGCATAAGCAGGCGGAGAAAAAGGCATCGAGAAAGAGGGTCGAGCCGGAAAACGAGTGATACGCTCGACCTGCTTGGATATGAAGATTCAATGTAGAATTATCAATTAGCAATGCAAAATTGCCCGCGCCACCCCGCCGAATAAAGGAGCGACCCGATGGTCGTCCTTTTTTTAGACGCCCTTCGGCATGCTCAGGAAGTGGAGTTTCGAGAGTAAATCGAATATATCGAAAACAATCGAAAACAGAGGTGTATAAAAAATAGCGGACAAAATGTAAAAAGTTCTTGACATTGGCGAACGACTTGTTTATACTAACATCCGCAGTGACCGAATGGTCATAAAAAGGATGGATAAAGGATGGAAAATGAATAATAGCGACCGAAAAAAATATATCACACCAATAATGCTTGTGCTGATACTCGTATTGGCCGGCGCCGTATCGGGCGAGGACGCCGTTCAGACCCCGGTTTCGGAAATGGGGCGGCTCACTCTCGAAGACTGTATCGAAATCGCGACGGGAGAAAATTTTTCCCTGGCGCTGAAGCGTGAGGCTTTGATAAGAAGCTCCGCGACGCGGCTCGGGGCGTGGTCGCAGCTTATGCCCAACGCGAGCCTGCGGCTTTCATGGAGCCACAGCGGCGACGACACATACAATATTACTGGAGCCGGATTGACATCGGGAAGTGATTATTACAGCGCGGGGTTTTCTGTGTCGCAGCCGCTGTTTGCAGGCGGCAACAATCTGCTTAACCTGAAAAGCTCGACACTCGGCGGAAAAATCTCCGAGACGGAAGTGCGGCGAGAAAATGCGGAGCTAATTTTCAATGTCAAACAGGCATTTTATACCGTAATCGGCGCCGGTCAGACAGAGGAGAATATGCTTCAGGCTTTGGAGCGCACGCGGGACCAATGGGTATTCGTCGCCCAGCGCGACAGTCTCGACCTCGCCGACCCGACCGAAGTTTCCCAGATGAAGGTTACTCTCGCCGAGACGGAACTGGCCTGTTTGCAGGCGCGCAATAGCCGCAGAAATTCAGTTGAGGCCTTACTAATGCTGCTTTCGTTCCCGCTCGGGGACAGTCTCACGCTTGTCGAGGAGACTGAGGAATTTATCCGGCCGCTGCCGCTCGATAGCTATATCTCGTCGGGGCTGGAGTCCAGCCCGCTCATTTTAAGCTCGAAATTCTCGCGGGAAAACTCGGAATTGGACCGGATGTCGAGCTGGAGCGGCTATCTGCCTTCGGTCAACGCTTCATACAGCTACAACTGGAGCGGAAACGATTTCCCCGGCAGTTTCTCGACTATCGACGACGAGGCCAATTGGAATGTCGGAGTTTCCGCTTCGTGGACACTTTTTGCGGGAACATCGAGGATATCTTCGCAGAGAAGCACGGCCAGCGGCATCCGCAACGCCGAAATCTCGCTTAAACAGGCGAGGCAGCTTGTCGAATCGAGCATAAGGGGCGCATACAGGCGGATGGAAGAATCTTCGGCACGGATCGATCTCGCGGAAGCGCGGCTTCAGGATGCCAACTTGAGCGTAACGCTTTTCGGGGAGAAATATAGACTGGGCGACAGCACGCTTCTCGAGCTGCTTCAGGCGGAACTTGCCCTTCGGAAGGCGGAAGCGGAGAAGGTCAGCGCGATATTCGATTACAGAACTGCCCTGGCGGAGCTTGAGCGCTGGTCGGGCCTGAAAACGGAATAGTTATCGATAATTTAAAATAAGAACTACATCATCGCGGAGGTTTATATGAAAAAGTTAATAATTACAGTAATAATTCTGGTGGTCGTGGCAGCAATAATTTTCGCCGGACTGAAACTCAAATCGCTCTCGAATAAGGGCGTCGAGGTTATTGTCGAACAGGTCGAACGGCGCGATATAATACAGGTCGTTACCTCTTTCGGCAGCCTGAGTCCCGAGGTCGAGGTCGATATATCGAGCAAGGTTATCGGACAGATCGAAAAGCTGCACGTTGACGAGGGCGACACGGTGCTCAAGGGCGATACACTTGTCGAACTGGAGCGGAACCGGTTTGTCGCGGCTGTGTCTTCGGCGCAGGCTTCTTTGAGAAGCTCGATGTCGGAGGTTACGCGCGTAAAGGCCAATCTGAGGCAGGCCAGCGAGACTTACCGGAAAACGAAGGCGATGTTCGACAAGGAGCTTGTCTCCGGGGACGCGCTTTTTCAGGCGGAAACGCAGGTGCAGGTGCAGGAGGCCATGCTCGAATCTGCGAAGAATAATATAGAGCGATCGAGAGCGGTTCTCGATGAAACTAGGGACGATCTCGACCGAACTACGATAACTTCGCCGGTTTCCGGGGTTGTGATAAGGCTTGTGGCCGAGGAGGGCGAGAATGTAATAACCGGAACGATGAACAACGCCGGAAGCGCGATAATGACAATCGCACAGCTCGAGGCGATGGAGGCCGTGGTCGAGGTGGACGAGGCGGACGTGGTCGATCTCGTTATCGGTCAGGCCGCCAGAATCGAGATAGACGCATTTCCCGATACTTTTATTATGGGTGAAGTAGCGAGGATCGCGAACAGCGCCCGGCTTCAAAGTGTCGGTGGTCAGGAGACGGTCGCCAATTTCGAGGTCAAAATATCGATCCCCGAGCCGATCGATGGTATCCGGCCCGGGATGAGCTGCTCCGCCGAGATCGAGGTGAGAAAAGCGGACAGCGTGCTTTCGGTGCCGATTCAGGCGGTTGTCGCCGCGAAAGAGATTCTGCCATTCGGTGAAGAGAAACATGGGCCGGAAGGCCCGGAAAAATCCCGAAATGGCGGTAAAGCGCGGAATAACAATGGCTTCAACAAGAGAAAGGAAGCCGTATTCGTGATAGGCGACGGCGTCGCGCACCAGAAGGTCGTAACAACCGGCATCGCGGACGACCGCTATATCGAGATCGAAGAGGGGATCGAAGAGGGCGACAGCGTGGTGGTTGGCCGCTATCAAGCGCTTCGGGAACTAAGCGATGGCGATAGGGTGTCTCTGATAGATCAATCGAAATCCCCGGGCGCAAAACGGAAAGGTGGATTCAGTGTCAGGGTTAATTAAACTGGCCGGTGTAACCAAAGATTATAAACTTGGCAAAACTCTGGTTCCCGCACTGCGCGGGATCGATCTGACCATAGACAAGGCGGAGTATATCTCGATAATGGGGCCGTCGGGAAGCGGCAAATCCACGATGCTCAATATTCTTGGGATGCTCGACACCCCCACTTCCGGCAGCTATTTTTTCCGTGGAACTGACGTGACTGAGCTTTCCGATTCCCAGTTGGCGACCGCCCGCAACCGCGAGGTCGGGTTCGTGTTCCAAACATTTAATCTGCTTCCGCGCGCGACCGCTCTTGGCAATGTCGAATTGCCCTTGATTTACTCCGGCGCCGGCAGAAAAGAACGTAAGGAGCGAGCAAAACAGGTTCTCGAAATGGTCGGGCTTGCGGACAGAATGAACCATCGCCCAAACGAGCTTTCCGGCGGACAGCGCCAGCGGGTTGCGATGGCAAGAGCGTTGGTGACAAATCCGGGAATTATCCTCGCCGACGAGCCGACGGGCAATCTGGACAGTAAAACCGGCGAGGAAATAATGTCTTTACTTGACGAACTCTGGGAAAAGGGAAACACGATAATCCTTGTTACGCACGAGGGTTTTATTGCAAAGCACGCAAAGCGAAGAGTGGAATTGCTCGACGGCCACATTTCGCTTGACACGAAGGTATAATTCCGCATGTATCGATTTATTGAGACATTTCGTTCGGCGGTAGATTCGCTGCGAGGGCACATTCTTCGCACGATGCTTACCATGCTCGGAATAATGGTCGGCGTTACGACGATTATCGTAATAGTGTCCGTTATCGCCGGTTTGGACGGCATGGTTGCGAAAGAATTCTCGCGGATGGGCACACGTGTCCTATATATAAATAGGTATCAATGGGGCGGCGAGTTTTTCCGGCGCGCGCCGAGAATCGGGCAAAAGGAGGTCGAGGCTCTGGAGCGTGTCGGGATAGCGGAATATATCGTGCCATACAGGGAAAACTGGGCCACGCTCTCGCGCGGGGGGACGGATATCAACGGCATGCAGGTCATCGGAACTTCGGAGGATTACCATTTTATCCGCGAGATACCGCTGGAACTGGGGCGGTTTTTCTCCCGCTCCGAGGTCGATCACGGGAGCAGAATTTGCGTTATCGGCCACGATATATACGAAAACCTTTTCCCTGATGGCGAAGACCCTGTCAACGAATATATCGACATATATCAAGTGCCGTTCAGGGTTATAGGCGTCGTAGAGAAACAGGGCAATTTTATCTCGAATATGAGCGACCTTGCCGCGGACTATAAGGTTTTTATCCCGCTACCGGTTTCGACAAAGATGTTCGGGAAATGGCGCGGTTTGAATATTATGGTTAGCGCGCCCACCGAGGATATGCTGGAGCCGGTCGAGGACGAATGCCGTATGGTTCTGCGCGCTGTCCGCGGATTGAAACCGGGCGCCGAAGATAATTTTGGAATAAATAGCCAGGATTTCATTTTGAAAAATTTTCGGGACGCCACTAAGTATATGTGGGCAGCCCTGGTTGGGATAGGTGCGCTGTCGCTGCTCGTCGGAGGTATCGGCGTGATGAATATCATGCTTATTACAGTAACCGAGCGCACGCGTGAGATAGGTGTTCGCAAAGCACTCGGGGCAAAAAGGCTGAGCATTCTTTTGCAGTTTCTCCTCGAGGCCCTTATCGTCTGTTGGATAGGCGGCGCGATTGGCGCCGTTCTTGGGTTCTTGGTTACCGGGGTGATCGCGGCGGTTTCCCCGTTGATATTCGTTTTTTCGGGTATAGCTGTCGGACTCGGTTTTGCATTTACGAGTATTATCGGTGTTTTCTTCGGGCTATATCCCGCGGTAAAAGCCGCGAGGAAATCGCCGGTCGAGGCGCTTCGCTACGAATAGACTATAAAAATTACGAGGGTTGTGTATATATTTTTTAGGTATCCAAAAATAAAACAGCGAGAGGAAAATTAAATAAACAACCTAAATGTTAAAACACCAAATCAAAATAAAATGACTATATATAAATGGCAAAAACGACATCATCGCGAGCGAAGCGAAGCAATCACTCTTTACCTATTACCTAATTGCTTTTACCTATTACCTAAATTACCTATTACCTAATATTCTATGAAACTGATGCAACATATAAACATTGCCCTGCACGGTATTAACCAAAACCGGCTCAGGGGATTTCTATCTATACTCGGGGTTATTGTGGGCGTGGTCGCTGTTATAGGGATGGGCGCGCTGGCTTCGAGTATGCAAAACGCTCTGTCGCTTCAGGCGCAAAGCCTTGGGGCCAATACATTCAGCGTGGAAAGAGCAAGCCAAATCGAGATGGCGACCGAATGGAGTCAGGGAAATCGAACCGCGGTTTTCGAGCTTTTTCGGCGCCCGCGAATGGATCTTTCTTATATAGAAGAGATACGCAAATCCTGCCCTTCGGTGCGCTCGGTGGCGCCCATCGGCAACAGCACTTCACGGATGAGGCACCGGCGGAAACGCTCGGAAGAGGAGATAAGTGTAATCGCCACAAACGAGGATTTTCTGCAAGGTGGCATTTACGACCTCGAGGACGGCAGGTTCCTGTTGCCACACGATATTCTTGCGCGCCGCTATGTTTGTGTTATCGGCCAGGAAGTCGTGCGCGATTTTTTCCCGGATCAGGACCCTATCGGCAAAGAGATGTTTATAGGCACGATGCCATGCAAGGTTATTGGCACGCTCAAAGAGGTCGGCTCCTCACTCGGCACGAACCCGGACGATGTCGCGATTATTCCGATAAGCCTTGGGATAAAACAATGGCCGTGGATGAAATGGAACACAAAAATAAATGTCGAGGCGTTCCCGGATCGGATGGAATCCGCACAGGATGAAGTTATTACGACGCTTAGACGTTTGCGCGGATTACACCCCTGGGAGAATAATAATTTTTCCATTATAACCTCCGATATGATGATGGAGATTTACGGCAAGATAACCGGCGCGGCGGCATTTGTTGTCCTGCTGATAGCCGGAATCAGTTTGATTGTCGCGGGGATCGGCATTATGAATGTCATGTTCGTCTCGGTGAAAGAGCGCACGAAGGAGATAGGGATTAAAAAAGCATGCGGGGCCTCTTCAAAAGACATTATGACACAGTTCACTCTGGAGGCGGTTCTGCTGTCAACAATCGGGGGGATATTGGGTATGGCCGGTATCGGCATTCTTGTGGCGACTGTCGGCAAACTCGCGCCTTTTAGCATTTCCTTCCCGACTTCGCTCATTGTTCTCGGCCTCGCATTTTCGGTTATAGTTGGTATTATCTTCGGTATCATTCCGGCGTTCCGAGCAAGCAAACAAAAAGTTGTCGATTCACTCCGCTACGAATAGTCGCCAGCGGCGACGGGCGAAATTGCCCAAAACCGGACGAGGCGGTTTTGGGAATATAGTAAGCTCTTTAAGGAAGGAGCCGGTAATGCCGGAGATGTGGTTGCTTCGGTCAGTCAATTTACGTTAATAGATGAATGGATTTGGGCCTTCGCGGGCCTCCCTTCGTTCGGCTCGATTTCAGTGGCACGGAACGTCGTCGGCAATGCCGCAGATAACATGCTCAACCCTTCGGGATTTGCCCCCGATATATATTGTTATCATCGCCACGCAACTAATTTCTATCTTCAAACGAAAAACGGGTTGCGGTTGCTGTCAGAAAGAGTATCTTGTTCAAGCATTTTTGGATTATGAAAAGAACGGCTCGATAATGCGATTACTCGAAAGGCGATAAATATGAGCGAATTCAGACACGATCCGGTTCAGAAAAGGTGGGTCATTGTTGCGGTCGAGCGAGGGCGCAGGCCCTCCGATTTCAAGATCGAGAAAAAAGACAAGGGCAAGGCCAAATTCTGCCCATTCTGCTACGGCAACGAGGACAAAACCCCGCCGGAGATATTTGCTATCCGCGAAGCCGGCACGGCCCCGGATAGCCCCGGATGGCAGGTCAGGGTTATCCCGAATAAATTCCCGGCACTGGCTATCGAGGGCGATATCGGCCGCCGCGGATTGGGGATTTTCGACCTTATGAACGGTGTCGGCGCCCACGAAGTTATTGTCGAAACGCCCGAACATGAGCTTCACATGGGGGATATGGAGGTCGATCACCTTTTTCAAATCGTTAAAATATACCGGGATCGAATCGCCGACCTTTACAAGGACGAAAGGCTCCGGTATGCCCTGATATTCAAGAACCACGGCGAAGTTGCTGGCGCGAGTCTCGAACATCCGCACACACAGCTTATTGCGACGCCGATCACCCCACGCACTATTGCGGCGGAACTCGATAGCGCGAGAGAACATTTTCTCGCGAAAGAACGCTGCCTGTTCTGCGATATTATGAATCAGGAGACCGCGCTCAAGGAGCGGATCGTGATCGACACGGAGGACTTCCTTGTCCTGGCTCCATTCGCGAGCCGCTTTCCGTTCGAGACGTGGATACTCCCGAGAAAGCACACGCACGATTACACGCTTTCTTCGGACGAGCTTCTCTATTCATTCGCCGAAACTCTCAAGGACATTCTATATAGACTGAAAACCGCGCTGAACGATCCGCCATTTAATTTTGTGCTGCACACAAGCCCGAGCACAATACCGCGACCGGGAAAATCCACTTACTGGTCGACTTTGCCATACGATTATCACTGGCATATCGAGATAATCCCGCGTTTGACAAAAGTGGCCGGATTCGAGTGGGGCACCGGTTTTTATATTAACCCGACCCCCCCGGAGATAGCGGCGGAATATCTGCGGGGCGTCGGACAGGACACGGAGGTCGAAGAATAATGACCGGTAAACTTCATTTTGTATTACACGCTCATCTGCCCTATGTTCTCGGCCACGGGACATGGCCGCACGGCACCGATTGGATATTCGAGGCAGCGGCGGAAACATACATACCGTTGCTCCGGGAGTTCAAAGCCCTTCAGGAAGAGGGAATTCCCTTTAAGATGAGCATCGGGATTACGCCGATCCTGTGCGAACAATTGGCGCACAGGCAGTTCGTCGGCGGGTTTGAATCCTATCTCGAACAAAAGATTGTCGATGCCCGTCAGAACCGCGAGGCGTTTATCGCAGTCGGGGACGATCATCTCGCCGAACTCGCTCAAATCTGGGAATCTGAATACTCGAACGTTCGAACATTTTTTAAAAAGGAGTTGAACCGCGATATAATCTCCGGTTTTAAAAAGCTTCAGGACGAGGGACAGGTCGAGATAATTACCTGCGCCGCCACGCACGGCTATCTCCCGCTTCTCGGTTCCGACGAGGCGGTTCGCGCGCAAATAGGAATTGGAGTGGCCAGTTACGAGCGTCATTTCGGAAGGGCGCCGAGGGGTATCTGGATGCCGGAGTGCGCCTATCGCCCTTCTTATGTATGGAAAGCGCCGGTCGGCGATTTTCCGTCATTCGAAAGGCGCGGTATCGAGGAGATGCTCCACGATGCCGGTCTCGATTGGACTGTTGCCGATTCGCATCTGCTGAAAGGCGGCGAGGCAAAGGGCGTTTATATCGATCGTTACAAATCCCTAAAGACTTTGTGGGCCAGATTCGTCGAGAGCTATAGTCCGACCGAAGAGAATATAAAGCGCTCGACTCTCACGCCGTATCTCGTTAGTTCCACCGGGCAGGCGGTCGGTTCCGCCGTGTTTTTCCGGGATAATGAAACGAGCCTGCAAGTATGGTCCGGCGAATGGGGCTATCCGGGCAACCCGGCGTATCTCGATTTTCACAAAAAGCATTTCCCCGGAGGACACAGATATTGGCGTGTTACGGACAGTCAGGCCGATCTGGCCGACAAGAAGATATATCATCCGGATTGGATCGCGGGGACAATCAAAGAACAGGCGGATCATTTCGTGTCCCTTGTCGAAAAGACTCTCAAAGACGGCGGCGTGCTGACCGCGCCTTTCGACGCCGAACTGTTCGGCCATTGGTGGTTCGAAGGCCCGCGCTGGCTGGCTCAGGTTGCGAGAAAAATCGCAGAGAACGAAAATATCGAAATGACAACCGGCTCAGAGGCCTTGATAGAGTTCCCGCCGAAAGAAGTTTTGAACCTGCCGGAAGGCTCATGGGGTCAGGGCGGATTCCACTATATCTGGCTGAACGAATGGACTGAATGGACGTGGAAACATATCTATCAGGCAGAGCGAAAGATGACCGGACTTGTCGAGCGGTGGTTCGACGAGGGAACCGATGAGACGGTTGAAAAGGTTCTCGAAC
>DAOWNU010000125.1 GCA_030642425.1 bacterium
GGGAACGTGAGAAATAGGGTCGGTAACGCGCGAAATAATGCAAAAACCATGTCGTTTCGAGCGAAATGACAGAAATTCGGTTATAAAAAACTAATTTAAGGGAGGAAATATGTCGTTTATTATAACTTCAAATGATTTTGGGCACGACCCCTACGCGCTTCGTCTCAAACACGCGGATTTATATTAACCAATCAATCGATCACAAAAAAGGTGGTGTATCTGAGATGAAAGAAAACGAAAAGAAAAAAAAATTGGGCCTGCTCCTCCCGGGCGGCGGCACAAAAGGCGCATTTCAGGCCGGAGCGTTGAAATACCTTATTAACGATTTCGGCAGGAAATACGACGTGGTAGCAGGTTTTTCTATCGGCGCGCTGAACGGATCAGCGGTCGCGCAGGGCGATTTTAACCGGGCGTTGGAACTATGGGAGAACACGAAATCGCCCGGGGATTTTATCGGGGGAAACTGGTCATTTTACAAAGGCCTTCTATCTATGAAACCCCTGCGGAAACGCATCGAAGCGCAGCTCGATGTCGATAAATTACGGGCCTCCAAAACGAAATTCCTTTTCACGGTGGTCGATCTTCAAAAGGGCGTTCTCGTGGAAAAAGACAAGTTCGCCGAGCCTTTTATAGATTGGCTGCTCGCGTCGTGCAGCATTCCGGGCGTGTTCGAACCTATCGAGATAGATGGCCACCAGTTCGTCGACGGCGGTGTGCTGTCGATGGAGCCACTCGCTCACGCGATCCGCGAGGGAGTCGATGAGATAGATATAATCCCATGCCGTTCGTTGAAGCAGCCGGAAAGCGAAAAGAGGATCGCAACTATAATAGAGGTTGCCCAGCGCTGCCTCGATCTGATTCAATCGGATATGCTGCGTGTGGATGTTGACCGATGCAGGGGGCTGAACAAGGTTATTAATAAATGGGGCGATTTTAAAGGCAGCGTGAATATTGTCGAGGGCTTTATCCTCAATCTCGCGGAGCGCCGCGAGGACTTCCCGCTGAAAGAATATCGGCATGTAAAGTTAAATATTATCCAGCCTGACAGAGACTATATCGACGTTCTGGATTTCGACCAAGAAAAGATCCGCGCCGCAATGGACGCCGGATACGAGCAGGCTGTCAAGGTCTTTTCTGATAAAAACAGCGACCTCAAGTAACTTCTCTCAATGGAAATGAACGGTTTTGACGATAATCAACTCGAACGCCTGCGGTCTTGCAGGGAATGTCCTCGCGCTTGCGGCGCAAATCGATTCGAATCGGGCGGCTATTGCAAATCGCCGCCCGTTCCAAAGCTCGCCAGCGCGAACCTGCATCACGGCGAAGAGCCGCCGATATCGGGCCTGCGCGGCTCCGGCACGATCTTTTTCGCGGGATGCAACCTCTCATGCATTTTCTGTCAGAATTATCCTATCAGCCAGTTGCGCCACGGCAGGGAGATCACGCTCGAACAACTTGTCGAAGCTATGCTGAAGCTTCAGGACAGGGGAGCGCATAATATAAATTTCGTGACTCCTTCGCACGCCACGATTGCGCTCGAAGCCGCGATACCATTGGCCCGCGACGGTGGGTTGCGCATCCCGATAGTGTATAATTCAAGCGGTTACGACTCTGTAGGACAGCTTCGCCGTATGAAAGGGCTGGTCGATATTTACATGCCGGATATTCGCTATCGGCGCGACGATATTGCCGAAAAACTTTCCAATGCGCCGGATTATCCCGAAATAAACCGCGCCGCGCTAATAGAAATGCACGATCAGGTCGGCGAACTCCGGTTTGACAGCGAGGGTATCGCCAAAAAGGGGCTGCTCGTTCGCCATCTCGTTCTGCCCGAAAACCGCGCCGACACCGAACTCGCGCTCGATTTTCTGAAAAATGAAATCTCGCCGGACACGTGGGTGTCCCTTATGGCGCAATATTTTCCGGCATACGAGGCGCACGATATCCCCGGAATGGACAGGAAGCTGACCGCAGATGAGTGGCGGCGTGCGGTCGGCTTCTTTGAGCGTTCCGGTCTTAACGGCTGGCATCAGAACCTTTAGATGGGTTTGCAAAGCCCTTTCAAAAGGCTTGAATTATATACAAATTGGGAAAAAAGACGCCGACTTGCAGTTTTTTTGAAAATTACAATAACCAATTAAAGCTTGACATTGAAATAAATTGGCTTAAGTTTATATAAATATGAAGATGGAAAACATCATTTAAGAAACGACTCAAACAAGGAGGATTTAATGACTAAGGGACGTTCAATATTGGCAATCCTGATTATGCTTATGGCAATCGGGACATTTGCGCAGGAATGGGAACTCGAACTCGATGTCTATGTGCATCCGGACACAACCAAATTGATAGTTGCTAAAGCCAGCATTTACGGCACCGACAATTTCGATGAACCGGTTATCGTTGGGTCGGACACTCTATCTATCGACGTAAGTTTGCCACCACCCCCACCTTCCGGGCTTTACGTGTTTTTCCCACTGGATGATCCGGCCTACCCTTTTATTGACAAATTACAGGTTGACGCACGCAGCAGCACCGACGACACAATAACATGGACTATTTTCTGGGGCGGCGTATCCTTCACGGATTCGGTGATCGTTGAATGGGATCCATCAGATCTTCCGGGACACGGGGATATGTTCGTTGGAAAAACGACAGTCGGGGGCGATGTCGATTGGGCGTCCGCACTCGATATGTCAACAATAAGCTCTATTAAAGCGAATGGCTTAATGGAGTGGATTCAGATTCGTTTCATGCCGCCAGACACCTCGGAGCCGGACGATACGCCACCGTATTTTACCAACTGGCTGCCTGTCGACGGTTCGGTGGACGTTCCGGAAACCACGAGTCTATTCTGTGTGGACATTCTCGACGCCCTTTCGCCCATCGACGAGACCACTATCGACATCACCGTTTTCGGCACTTCGATTCCCGGCACGTTTATTACAACCGATTCGATTGCAGGCGGTGTAAGAGCGTGTGTCAGCACAATGGGGCTTATTTCCCTGCCCGCATGCTCGACTATCACGTGGATAGTCTCGGCGGAGGACACTGCGAGCAATCTCGGCACGGATACGTCGAGCTTCGTGACGGCGGGCTGCGGCGGAACCGTGTTCTGTATCGACGGCATCGTTACATTGGCCGGAGCTGCCAACCATGCCGGAACTATTGTTATGTTCGGAGCCTATCACGACACAACGACCGCGACCGGCGCCTACGATATCTGCGACGTTCCCGAGGGAACGTTGATGGCGCGCGTTTTCCACGACGGCTATGAACCGGAGTCGCTCGAGGTCATCCTCGAAAGCGACACAACTATCAATTTCACGCTTCTCCCGTTATCGGGTGACATCTCCGGATCGGTTACCCTCGACGGCCTTTCCGACCATTCCGGCGCGATAGTTTCGGACTGGGTTTCGGAGATATGCGACACGACCGACATAACAGGCATTTATTTACTCGACGACGTTCCTCTCGGTCCGGTTCAGATTGTTGTTACTTATACCGGATATTCACCGGCCGAGAACCCCTTTACTCTTCACGGCGACACGACAGGAGTCGATTTCTACCTCTTTGCTATCGCGGATTCGCACACGGTTCAGGGAACGGTTGCTCTCGAGGGCGCTACGGATTACTCCGGCACACAGGTGATTATGAGCATGGTCGGGTTCGCGGATACTGTGGCAACCAGCGCAACCGGAGCTTTCACTTTCGATGTCGAAGAAGGCCCATGGGATTTTTCCGCCTCTCACATAAACTACGTTTCATACGATACAACCTTCCTCGTTGCCGGCGATCTCGTGCTGGCATTGGAACTCGACACAGTCGATATTCCCCCGGTAACTTCTTTCTATCCGCCCTCTAATCTTCAATCTACTTCGAGGCCTTGCTGGCCGGGAGCATTTAATATGGTCACCTGGAACCCGCCGATGACTGGCGACACGACTTTGCTTGCCCACTGCAGCGGACAGGGCTGGGGCGATACCCATTACGGCTCTTTCTCGATCTATTTCGGCTACGGCTCGATAGGCGGCGGCTATGCAATGCCCTTTATCGCGCCGGAGGACAGCATGTTGCTCACGAGGGTCAGGCTGAAGATTCATCCATATTCATTCGGTGTTTCCACGGAAATCAATGTTTGGGAAGAGGACCCCGATTCCGGCGGCCCGGGCGCAATTATCTATTCCGCGGTCGTCGCGCTCACGGACACGCTGGACATGTGGGCCTATATCGACCTGCCCGACGTCGCAGTCGGCACGGAACCGTTCTTTGTCGGCTGGATAGACCAGCACGACAGCCCCGATATGGTATATTGTCTGTATGATTATACCAGCCCGGATACGCTCGCCTGGACTCACAATGTATGGGATAGTTCGTGGGGTTGGAACGGGGACGTTGTCAACATGTCCGACGGCGATTTTGCTGTCGAGTGTTATCTTATCGGCGGCAGTGGAAGCCGCGCGCGGATATCGCCGTCTTCGGACGACCTTCGCGCGACGAGAAGAAGCAATCCGGAAAAGGCTCTCGCCGCGGTCGAGCATCGATTCCAGCCCGTCTCTCTCGAAGGCCCGATAATCGGTCTCGAAGATGCAGCCGCTCCGCGCACAAGGCCGATGGATTCACCATTGAGCTACAGGCTTTACAGATCGACCTCGCCCTTCACGGATACAAGCGCAACCGGAGTCGAGTTCCTTGTGGAACTCCCGGATTCCGCGCCCTATTATCTCGACGACGACGATATCGACGATATTGTGTATTATTACGGCATGGTCGCGGACTATGACAGCGGCTCCAGCGGCGTTTCCAATATGGCCAAGGGCTATAACCGTAACCCGCCGGAAGGCAAAAAGATACTCTTCATCGACTGGTCGGGCGGCGTTCTCGACAGGCCCTCTCCCGGCTGGGATTGGGATCCATCCGATTCGCTTTATAATATGCTTCTCGATTTCCACGATATTACGGCGGATTCGATCTACCTGACAAGAGAAATGGAACGGCTGTATGGCTTCGATTTTATCGACGCTACCGACGATCCGATATGGGAGCTTGTTATAATAAGCTGGAACCCGTATTCTGCCTGGGGCAATTGGGGACCGAAACCTCGCGGCCCGGAATGGCGCAGGCTTAACGAATACTTGAGAGCCGGCGGCAAACTCTTTATCGAGGGCGCGGACGCCATGCAGATATTCTCCGGCGACGGATACACGACCAACGAATATGACTCTCTATATGAAGCTTTCGGCGTTCAGTTCTACGACGGCGGCAGGCTCGATCTGGACACGGGAAATGTTATGACCATCGAAGGTTCGACCCCGCTGTTCACTCCTTTCACCGAGGACTATTCTCTGGGACATATCTCCGACTTCGGGATCGATGAGTTCGAGCATATTGTCGGAAGCGGTGCATTCACTGTGCTGCATTCGCAGTTGGCAATTCCGCTGCCGCACTTTAGCAACGGGCGTGCAGTATGGTATGAACATCCGGGCTTCGGTTGCACAACCTATACTCAGGCCATATATTTCTCCGGGATAATAGATATTCCGGTCGGCACGGTCGCGGATCTATTCTCCGATGTCATGGACTCTTTCGGCGTCCACAACGGGATCGAGGAGACCGAAACGGCGCTTCCCGGAGAGATGGCGCTCTACGCCAATACTCCAAACCCATTCAACGCTTCGACGCGGCTCTTGTTCAGGATCGATAAACCGGCCGATGTGGAACTCACAATTTACGATCTGCTCGGCAACAAGGTTACAACTCTTGTCGATGAGTTCGCAAAACCCGGCACATACAGCCTTGTCTGGGACGGCGCCGACGCCGCGGGCAAAACTGTCGAAAGCGGCATCTACTTCTACAAGCTGACCACCGAAGCGGGCAGCGTTACGAAGAGAATGATTCTCCTAAAGTAGCTCTAAATCGAGGGAGCCTCCACACGAGGCTCCCTTTTTGTTCTTTTTATTTGACAAATTTCGTTTTTACTATTTTCAACCCTGACAAAGGGGGACAGTATGAGAAGGATATGTTCGATTGTTTTCCTGTCGATAGTTTTATTTGCGGCCCTTACCGTTGCCGAACCGTGGCAAAGCGAAATCACACTCCTTGTAGAAGGGGACACGCTCATCCTAACTTTCGGCAGATCGCCCGACGCTCTCGACGGTGTGGATCCGATGGACGATATTATGCCCATCACGCCGCCAAGCGCGCCCTATGCCTATTTCGAGAAAGACGATCCACTCGACCCTTATGTTGACAAGCTCTACCGGGATATTCGCGAGGA
>DAOWNU010000465.1 GCA_030642425.1 bacterium
CTCTCCACGGGTGTTTGTGCTTTGCCCGTGGCCGGAAGGACCGTGATCAGGGCGATGAATAATAGGATTGAAGCACGCATTGTTATTAGTTGCGGATAGAAGAAAGCGCCTTCCGGGACATCATCCCGACAAAACCCGAAGCGTCGTGGAGACTGCGTTTAAGGGCGTTGGCTACCTCATAATTGCCCCGGTAGTGCCCGAGCGCCTGACAGGCGAACCCGCGATTTAAGTAGAATGGGTCTTCGAGAAGATCGTAGAGAACGGGAAGCGATTCCTTCGATCCAAGCGCGCCGAGGGTTTCAATAATATGGTAGCGCTCGATTTTGCCCCCGGAATTTTTATCGAGCCTTTCAAGAAGGATCATCGTCGCGCCCTCGCCGCCGATTCGGGAGATGGCGTAGGAAGCGGCGTATCGAACGTTTGAACTGGAATCCCCAAGAAGGGAAATCAGGTCGTCGAGCGCACGTTTGTCTTCCAGGAGACCGAGGCTGTGTGCGGCTTTGCGTCTCACGGAGGCCAGGCTGTCGGTCAAGGCCTGAAGCAGAATTGGAACCGCGCATGTATCCCCGCATTCACCCAATGCCCCGATAGACGCGCTGCGCAATCTCTCGCTTGACGATCCCGCGGCGAGCATAAGTGGAACGGCGGCCTTGCGGGAGCCTATTTTTCCCAGCAAATACGCGGCAAAGGCTGCATTGCCCTTGTCCGGACGGGTTAAAACATAAGTCAGCGGAACCACGGCGTCTTCGGCGGCGTCTTCCACGATCCACTTAATAGCTATAGCCTTACGTATGGATTTTCGATCCATATACTCTATCGCTATCCGGACCGCGTTTTCGCCCTGTTTTGAAAGCCGTTTTCTGGCCTTCTCCTGCTGGCCGTGATAGCTGAGGTCTCCCGCCGAAAGGACAAGAAATTCGTGCCGAATCTCCTCTTTGCCCTGCCCGGCGAAAGCTATTCCGAAAAGCAGAATTAGCGGCAGTAATGAGTATTTTATTTTAAGCCCAATCATCTTTATCGCGGAAAAAATCGCTCATTTCGGCCCTCGTAACATCGAGAATCCGTTTGATTATCCCCGGAAACAGGGCCTTGACAATCGGCACGAGTTTCTCGATACCGCCGATAGTCACCTGTGATTTTCCAAGCGCGGTGGCGCGAAGTATTTTCTCCGCCACGGTTTCCGGGGAATCGATCACCCATCCGAGGTTCTGGTGCATCTTTTTAAGTTTGTTCATCGCAACCGTGTCTATCGCCCGCGGGGCCACGGATGTAACTGTAACACCCGTGCCCTCGACCTCCTCGGCCAGTGCGCGGCAGAAACCGATAATCCCCGCCTTGGTTGCGTCATAGACCGCAAGATATGGCAAGGGCAATATCCCGGAGATACTGGATATGGCGCAGATTTTTCCGAAACCTCGCCTGAGCATGTCCGGCAGGATCGCCTTCGTAATCTCGATGGGCGAAAGGAGATTCACTCTTATTGCATCGTTGATATCGCTCGAAGCGGTCTCCTCGAAAGGCCCGATAAAGAACTTGGTCGCGCCGAGAAAGGCCGTATCGACGGGGCCGTATTCATCTTTTATTTTGGAGACAATATATCCGGTCGAGTCGTCTTCGGTGAGGTCCTTGCATATCGGATTACACATTCCGCCGAGGTTTTCGACCCATTCCTTAAG
>DAOWNU010000451.1 GCA_030642425.1 bacterium
CGTCGGTGGCCACCGCGATTTCCGAGGGCCGGACAATCTCGTTATCGCTATAAAGTAATATCTTAGCTGGAGAGCGTAAATTTTTGTCTGTCAGATAGATCGCGCCGCCGATTTTATCCGCAATATAGAGCCATCCCGCGCTAAAATCTATATCCGACGGTTCTATCCAATCCAAAGAAAATGAAATCGGGTCGAGTTCCGCCTCGACAATCGAGTCGCCGAAAAATGTCAGAACCCGCCCGGCGTCGTCGAGAATGAAAAACCTGCCGGAACCGTCGGAGGTAATCGAGATTGGAGCTATCCCGGCGGGAAGCGAAAATCCCCCCGTCTGCACAAAATTCGCACCAAAGGCTGTCAGGGCGAGAAATAGCGGGATAATCGTTTTCATTTTTGTTCTCCGTCGATATCGTAAATATCTCTTTCCGTGCCGAGGCCGAGAGAATTGCGGAAAATTTTGTTTTCTAATATTATATCGATTTTGCTGTCGAAAACAAGCCCGCCATCCTTTAGCACGAACGCCCTGTTTGAACATGCGGCGGCCAGTTCGAGGTCGTGTGTTATAATCGCGACTCCCCTGCCTTCGCCCAGCAGCTTCTTCACGAGATCGATGAAGAGCAGCCTGCCCCCCCGGTCGAGAGCCGCTGTCGGCTCGTCGAAAATTATGCACGAAGGCCCGGTCGCGAGCACACCCGCGATTCCGACTCGCCTTTGTTCGCCGTCAGAAAGCTCGAATGGTGAGATTTTGAAAAGGTCTTCTCCTATGCCCATAACTTCGAGAGCGTTAATGGCCAACGACTTACTGTCATCGAGTCCGAGAGATTTTGGGCCGAAAGCGACATCCCCGAGCACCGTTTCCGCAAACAATTGCCGCGCCGGAAACTGGAAACTGATACCGACTCTACCTTTCGAGATTATCTCGCCGCTGTCGCATTTGAACAATCCCGCGCAAACGCGCGCCAAAGTTGTTTTTCCGGCGCCTCCGGGGCCGAGTATCGCGACACATTCTCCCCTGTTTATGCGCATGTTTATTCCGTTTAGAACCCGGTTGGCGCCGTAGGAAAAGTCCACATTATCAAGCTGTAAGAGAGTATCATCTGATGTGTTATCTGATATAACAGCACTTATTGCATTGTCATTACTTGAGTTGTCGCCTAATAGTAATTCGCGGTCAGCGATACCTGCCGCGGCCCCGGATTGAGTAATATGAATTATTGCGGTATCCCGCGTTTTTAGCCGCTCGATTTCCTTTATGAAGCGGCGTTTGCCCTCAAAATCCAAAAAGCTGTCCGGCTCGTCGAGAATCAGCACCGAGGGTTCTATCGCAACTGCGGCGGCGAGCGCGCACCGCTCGATTTCGCCCCCGGAAAGCTCTTCGACAGGGCGTTTGAGATTTTCTTTAAGATCGAAATCCCCGGCGAGATTATCGACGATTCGCCTCATTTCATCGGCGGAAACACCCAGATTCTCCGGGCTGAATGCTATTTCGCGCTCGACAGAGGTTGTAATAATGCCATCCTGCGGATCCTGAAAAACGAATCCGATTTTACTGCGGGCGAGTTTTTGGCCCTCCGGCGAAAAAAGGTCGATCCCGTCCAGCGTAACACTGCCCGAATCGGGCCTGAATATCCCCGCGAGAATCATAGCCAGTGTGGTTTTGCCGCAACCGTTCGGCCCGCGAATGGCAAGCATCTCCCCCGGCGCAATCCCGACAGAAATATCGCTCAAGACGGATTTTTCCGCGCCCGGATATTTGAACGAAATGCCTTTAGCGATTAACATTTAACCACCCGTCGGGTTTCCTTTGGTTCTCGAATCTCTGTGATAGAATATAGCAAATGTTGGACCGAAGGCAAGGACATTGAACAATGTAAAATATCAATTAGAGATTGCTGATTTTTGTCTTGATAAATGGTTTCATATTATTTATATTGTCTTCACAA
>DAOWNU010000269.1 GCA_030642425.1 bacterium
TCAAAGAATAAAAATAAAACGGAAAACGCATTAATAACCATTTTCTACAGGGAATCTAACGAATACTACTACCGATTAAATTAAACCCCGATGAGTTTTAGGACAGCCACCTCCCGCGTGGGAACGTCTTCCCCGACGCTCCGCGTCGATTCAATTTACACAGCCACCAATATAATATGACATTTCGCATAGCGCAAGGGATATTTATTTCCTCTCGTCCCCAGTTCCCGCGCGGGTGCGAGGTTAAATTTTATTCCGTTGGGGAGGGTCTTGTGCCCTCCCGCTCGCGGGCACCCACAAGGGGCGCCCCTACGGTTGTCGAGATTCCGCTTTTTTCACCTCTAATAGGTGTGCTTTCAACGAAGAAAGATCTTTCGTTACCGTATCCCAAATCGTTTCGCCGCTCAAATCGAAATAGCCGTGAATTAGAACATTTCGGAACGAGGTCATCTCTTTCCACTCAACAAAAGGATATTTGCTCCGCATCTCATCAGAAATATTCCTCGCGGCTTCGCCAATCACCTCAAAATTTCGAATAATAGCGTCTTTTGCCATATCGTTCGCGTCGAAATCCTCAAAGTCCATTTCGCCAACATAGCGTTCGATCTTCTCTATCGCGGCGAGAATATCTTCGACAAAATGGGAGTCGGTTCTTGTTTTCTTAGGCATATTGCGCCTCGCTGAGAATGCCTTCCCGCAAATCCGGTTTAATACCGTTTTTTATAACGAGGTCAACCTCCAAACCGGATAACTCTTCAAGGTATGCCTTCAATCGAATGTAATTGAAAAGGTCGTTATGCCCCGGCTCGAAAACTACGATGACATCGAGGTCGCTGTCTTCTTTCTGCTCACCGCGAATGTAAGACCCGAACACGCCAATCGTTGAAACCCCAAACCGCGTTTTGATAGTTTTCAGGTTCGCCGAAATTACTTTTTTTATTTCCTTTATGTTGCCCATCGTGTTTCCTCGCATTCACGCTCCGCGTGAATGCGTAATTGTTTTAAATAAGTTAGTCTGTTGTTTCCCCGCTGTCAAGGTCTATTTTACGATGTCGATCCAGCCGTGGTGTTTTTTTTCTCGTTCCCCGGTTCCCGCGCGGGTGCGAGATGAAATCTCTCATAAAAGCGTCAGCGGGTCGATAATTGTTTTGAAACTGACTTTCCCGCCGCCCGCATTCGACAGGAGTCTTTTGACAATCTCCACGGACATGCCCAACCTCTGCGTTTTGAGGATTAGATGCCACCTATACTCTCCCCTCAGTTTCGACAACGGGCAGGAAGACGGGCCGAGAAGCCGGTATTTATTGCCCTCGCGGTCGATTCGGGCGAGTTCGCGGGTCAAAATAAATATTGCAGTGCGGACGTCGGCGGGATTTTTTCCGTGGGCGATAATTCGCACAATCCGGCTGAACGGCGGATACTGAAGCTCCTCTCTCGCCTTCAATTCGGTCTCGAAAAAGGACTCGACATCGCCGTTGACCGAGAAATCGACCGCGGGCGAATCGGGGCGATAGGTCTGGATAATAACCTCACCGCGTATCTCGCTTCTTCCCGCGCGGCCCGAGACCTGAGTCAGAAGCTGAAACACGTGCTCCCCGCTGCGGAAATCCGGGAACGCCAGCCCGATATCGGCGTTGAGAACACCGACCAGCGCAACATCGGGGAAATCGTGTCCCTTCGCAATCATCTGCGTTCCCACCATCACCGCGCCGGGAGTAACCGCGAATTTTTTCAGGATTGCCGCGTGTCCGCCGCGTCGGGCGGCGTCGGCGTCGAGGCGAAATATCTTTTCCGGCGGAACGAGTTCTTCGAGTTCCTCCTCGATTCTTTGTGTGCCGTGGCCGCGATATTTTATCTCCGCGCTCCGGCAGTTCGGGCAGACATCCGGCGGCTTTTCCTCCGCGCCGCAATAGTGGCATTTCAGCTTCCGGTCGGAGCTGTGATATGTCATCCCGATACCGCAGGCCTCGCACGTTGGGATATAACCGCAATCGGGGCATTGCAAATAGGACGAAAATCCCCTTCGATTCAGAAGGAGCATAGTCCGGTGGCCCTTTGTGGTCGTTTGTATGATTTTTTCCGAGAGCAGTCGTGAGAAGGGGGAAAAATTCTTGCCCTCCTCACGCTCCTCGGTCATGTCCACAATTCGGACTCCGGGGAGTTCCGCGCCGGGCACCCTCTCCGGCAGGCGAAGGAGCCGGTATTTTTCGTTCATCGCGTTATAATAGCTCTCCGCGCTGGGAGTCGCGGTGCCGAGAACCACAGGGCAGCCCTCGATAGAGCCGCGCATCACCGCAACGTCGCGGGCGTTGTAATAGGGCGGCGGCTCGTCCTGTTTATAGGAAGTTTCGTGTTCTTCATCGACAATAATAAGACCGGGATTCTGAACCGGCGCGAAGATCGCGCTTCGAGGGCCGAGTGCGATATTCAATTGGCCGGATGCAAGTCTTCTCCACGCGTCGAAACGCTCGCCGGGCCGCAGGCCGGAATGCAATACCGCGACCTCGCCGGGGAATCTCTGCTCGAATCTTCCCCACAACAGCGGTGTCAATGCGATTTCCGGCACAAGCAATATAACACCGCGCCCGAGGCTTCGCGCCTTTTCCGCCGCTTTGAGATATACCTCGGTTTTGCCGCTGCCGGTCACGCCCCAGAGCAGGAATGTCTCGAACTTATAATGTTTGACAGCGCGGGTTATCTCCACGAGCGCTTTTTTCTGCGATGGCGTTAAATGTTCTGGCCGGGGCGAAGTCTCCCCAATTCCGATATCTCTCGGGAACCTGAATATCTCGATTTCGCGGGGCGATATCCAGCCCTTATCGATTGCCGCTCTTACCGTTCCCGCGCCGAATTCCGAAGATATGTCTCTCTTTCGATTTTCGGATTCGGGATTTTTTATTAGGTATTCGAGGAGCGCCGCCTGCCGATTAGCATTGCCGGACAGTTGTTCCAACTCGTTCTGCAATTCGTCAATATCGAGATTTGTCGAGACAACGGTCGAAGTGCGCGGCCTTTGCGATTTTTTAATTTCGAGCCTTATCCGGGCGAGATCGCGGCACAGCAACTCGTCCAGAGCGGGATAGAAGCCCCTTTCGCCGACCAGCCGCTTAAGCACGTCCTCGCGCATATCCCCCTTTTGGTTGAGGAGTTCGAGTATCACCGCACCTTTTTTTATAAGTCCGGCGGTGTCCTTTCCGGTCGATATCGAGACGATCCTTTCGACGTTATAGCCGAGGCCGCCCGGCAGCGCGGCCTTGAGAGCGTCCCCAACCGATGAGGAATAATATTTCGACAACCAAATAGCCAGCCGGAGAATCGAGGGAGAAAATACCGGCTTTTCGTCCGGGCAGTCCGCAATAAAGCGTATCTTTTCGACCTCCGTTTTGTCGGACAGCCCGACTACTACTCCTACGGTATGCGTATTTCTGAACGGCACGACTACCCGCACTCCCGGCACAACCCTGTCCGCGCTCCGCGGGGGAATCTCATAGGTAAGGAGGAAATCCGGTCCTCCCGGAATTGCTATGTTGGCGTATTTATTCTTCAAAATAAAGAAGGTAATAGGTAATTAGGTAATAGGTAGTAGGGCCACGCACCACCCCACCGAAGAAATGTCAAAACCCACGCAATCCCCATATTGTCATTCCCGCGAAAGCGGGAATCCAGTGGGCGGTGCGGAGGGGAATTTTGCATTGCTAATTGCTAATTGGAGATTGCTGATTTTTGTCTTGATAAATGGTTTCATATTATTTATATTGTCTTCACAA
>DAOWNU010000237.1 GCA_030642425.1 bacterium
GGAATTCCCGCTATCGAGAATTCTGCAAGGCGGACGGCCATTCCTTCGGCGGCCCATATCTGTGCGGAAAGGAACAATACCCATGCCGCGGCGACGCCCGCGATCAGCTCCTTGATAATCTTGATCCTCGGGAGGATCAGGCAAAGGAACCCTGCAAGCGCGGGAATATATATTAGTTGAAGGAGTTGTGATTCCATAAGTTTATCCTCTATTTATGGCCGGGATAATCCCGTTTCCCTCTTTCGGGTTCATATTTTTGCAAGGTTAGATCGCCTGCCTATCTTTTTCTCTATCTCCAGCGTCTTTTCGACCGATAACTTGACAAGGTCGTCCTGTGTCAGCGTGTTCCTGCGGTTTCGCGTAACGACCCCGACCCTTTCGGTGCAGCAATAGCATGGGTCGATAGCGGCAGTAATCAGCGCGACGTCCGCAATCTGCTCGCCGGGGCAGGAGGCCTTATATGTGGGCAGGTTCGTAAATGTCGGGGCGCGAACCTTGTGCCGAATAGGCTTGTTGGAGCCGTCGGAGCGGACATAGTGGAAAACCTCGCCGCGCGGGGCCTCGTGACGTCCGCAGCCCTCGCCTTCCGGAATATTGCCGACCTTGACATCGATCTCGCCATCGGGCATGTTCTCGATAAGCCATCGGCAAAGCTTAATAGATTCGAGCACTTCGAGGACGCGCGCCGCAGCTTTGGCGAAAACGTCGCCTTCCTCGAGAACGATAACGTCCCAGGCCTTCGCTTTGAGGCTCGCTCCGTAGGCGTCGTAAGGGTCGGTTTCGCGGACATCCCAGCGGACGCCGGACGGTCTCGAAGTCGGGCCGGTCGCCGCGTAAGCGATTGCGTCCTCTTTTGTTAGGACTCCGACGCCCTTAAGTCTTTTGTGCATCACGGGATCGTCCACAATTGCGCCGAGGAACATAGTGGTGGAACGTTCGTTCGAGTCCAGGGACTGCATCGTGAAATCCATCGCTTCCTGTGTAACATCGCGACGCGCGCCGCCAACCCTGCACATGGCGTAATGGTTACGGTTGCCGGTAAGCTTTTCACATGCGTCGAGTATCTCCTCGCGATAGCGCCATGCCCACATCCAGACCGTGTTGTATCCGATGAAATGTCCCGCGAGTCCGAGCCAGAGGAGGTGGCTGTGAATTCTCTCCATTTCTCCGATAAGGGAGCGGATGTATTGCCCCCTCGGCGGCGCTTTTATATCCAGAAGGTCTTCGACAGCAAGGACATAGGCGTATGGATGGCTTGTCGAGCAGATGCCGCAGATGCGTTCCACAAGGAAGGGCACCTGGTCCCATGTCAGGCCGGTTGCGAGCTTTTCGTGGCCGCGGTGGTTGTAGCCGATGCGCAGATCGACCTTTACAACCGTCTCGCCTTCGAGATAAAGAGTGAAGAACTCCGGTTCCTCAAGAAGCGGGTGGAACGGGCCGATTGGCAGTATCGTTTTTTTCATTTTTTATCCTTTTGATAAACGTCCGGCAGTTCCTCGCCGAAACCATCGGGATTCTGTGGATAGTCCGCGCGATATGGGAAATTGCCCTCCGGCCAGCCGTCGGGAAGAAGCAGGTGCCTCGGGTCGGGATGTCCCTCGAATGTAACTCCATACATCTCGGACATCTCGCGCTCTATCCAGTCCGCCGCGGGAAGAAAAGCGCCGACCGAGCCGACAGTGAGTTCCGGCTTTGCGACGAGCGTTTTCAGGTTGCAGAGAACGCCGTCCTCCTCGAGCATGAAATGATAGATAAGCTCCACAGCGTCCCGAACTTCGAGCGCGGTGCTGGTGGCGAGCCTGCCGCCGAGCTTTTCATATAGAATTCTGGCCGCGGCGGGGAAATCGTCCTGATGGACTATCGCGTAAATCCTGTTCGGTCTGGGCTGATCTATTCCCTGGAGCAATTCCCCGAGGGCGTCCCTGACTTTTTCGGCTACTTTGTATTTTTCGTCGGTCATTTTTGTATCCTTAATTATAGAACTGAAAGCGCTTTCACAACGCCGGCTATCATCGCCTCGGGTTTCGGCGGACAGCCCGGAATATATACGATTATTGCGTTCGGATCCTCTTCGAGAATTATTTCGTCGATTAGCCTCGGGACATTATAGCCTCCCTTGAACACGTTCCCTTGACATGAACATGCTCCGAAAAGAAAACATACACAGGGTTTCGCCGTGGCGCGATAGGTCTCGATCAGCCTCGGAGTAACGTGGCGATTGCACACGCCGGTGATAAGGAGCGCGTCGGCGTGGCGGGGGCTTCCCACCAGAATTATCCCGAACCGCTCGACATCGAAGCGGGGAGTCAACAGGTCCAGAATCTCGATATCGCAGTTGTTGCACGGGCTGCACGCGACGTGGAAGACCCAGATAGATTTTTTTAGCGCTGCTGTTTTTAGTCCCATACTAAGTCCTTATATGCCGAGCACGCTGAGAATGAAGGCGACGATCGCGAGTAAAGTAAGCTTGCCCCAGAAAAACTTCATTATCTGGTCGATCCTCAGACGCGGGTTGGTGTTGCGAATAAGAGTTATCAATACGATAATTAAAAGATATTTGAGAACGGCCCATAGAATCCCGAGGCCGTTTCCAATCTGCACGCCGCCCCAGAAGAGCGAGATCATGAATATCGGCAGAGTGTAGAACAGCATTGCCTTTGCGAGCTTGAACGCCCCGAGTGCGGCGCCGCTGTAATCATAGAGAATCCCGCCGCCGAGTTCGGTTTCCGCTTCGGGGGCATCGAACGGCACAAGACCGAGCTTCGCCTGAACACAGAGAAGGGCGACAATAAACCCGATCACTCCCGAAACAGAATAAAGAATCGGCCCGTGGCCCGCCTGATATTTAATAATCCCGCCGAACGACAGAGTGTCGGCCTTGAAGATGATCATTGTGATAACGATTATAAAGGGAACTTCATAGGCGAGGAGCATTTTTATCTCGCGGGACGAGCCGACCGAAGACAGCGGTCCGCCGGAAGCCGCCGCGCCGAGAATAAGCATGATCGACGGTATCGTGAGAATATACCAGAAAACGATAATGTCCCCGACAAAGCCGGCGCTCCAATTCATATTGAACACACCGATCATCGTGGCCACGAGCGCGGAAGCCGACAGAGCGACAATTGGCGCCAGAAGGAAGCCCGTTTTGCGGGCGTTTTCCGGGATCAAGACCTCTTTGCCCATAAGCTTGACCACGTCGGCGAAGGTCTGATACCACGGCGGCCCGACCCTGTATTGCACGCGAGCCGTAACTTTGCGGTCCAGCCACCAGGTTAGCAGCCCGGCCACAGTGGCGAACAGGAAACCGGGGAAAACTAAGTAATTGAAAACCTCCATGAATGGCCCCCTAATATATTACCATCGCCTTGGTCCGGGTTTAGCCTTTGCTCTCGCGCCCCAGAGATTATGTTCGACAACCAGTTCCGGGTCTTCGAAAGTCAGAGCGCCCGAGACACAGGTTGACACGCAGGCCGGTTCTAAACCGTCCTCGAGACGCGTGAAACAAAGGTCGCATTTGGTGGTGACATTACGCAAAAGCGAAGGTTGTATCGCCCCGAACGGGCAGGCGATAACACAGCTCATACAGCCGATACACTTGAACGGAAACCTTCGCACAATCCCGTCCTTGCCCTTAACGATGGCCTCTTTCGGACAGGCGGCCTCGCAAGCGGGTCTCTCGCAATGCCTGCAATTGCCGGGGAACGCGGCTACATCCGCAACCTTTGCCTGTGTCAGGTTGAGGTCGGAATGGTGCGTTCTCGAGCAGGCGATCCTGCAGGAACTGCATCCGATACAGCGGTCGAGATCGAGGATAACCCTCCGGGTTTCGCGCTTCACTTCTTCGGGAAGAGTGTTCACCTGAGTATTTTCCATATATTACTCCTGAAAGCCTTTAAGCCTTCTCGATTTTTATTCCGACAGGCCCTGCGACCGGGTTTGCCCCAAAATTAAAAAGCTCTCTGACGGGTGGATAATGCATCGGCAAAAGCGCCATGCCGTCGCCGACCCAATTCATCACGATAACGCCCAATTCGGCGCTGCCGTTTTCATTCGATATCGTAATAC
>DAOWNU010000290.1 GCA_030642425.1 bacterium
GTCGCCGGGCCATGTCGAGCCCATGCTCGGTTCGATAGGATCGACCCACGGATAAAGGACGTCGATTCCGAGGGCGCCGGGGTATATATAATCGAACGGGCTTGCGGTCGGTTCGGCCTCGTCGCCCCGGTTGCCGTCGTGATAATTGAATATCGCGTGGACATCCGCAACGGCATTCTCGCTAACACCGTCGTTTATCAGAACGAATTCCACAAATCCGGCGGCTCCCTGCGGAACTACGGGAGAAACATCGGTGCAGAGATCCGTGCCGGCAATACCGGTTATTATGGATGCCTCCATCTGGATTCTGTGATCGTAGATACCGAAGAAGTCCGCCGTGGCGTAATCTCCGGCGGCGTTCTGGAAATTAACCGTCACGGTGCAAGGGTCGATGGCGTTGAGCCAGCCGGAGGTCGCAACATTGACCGGGCTGAGCGACGGCGGATATTGAATATCGAAATTTTCCGTATTATCGGTAATGACAAAGCTTCCGGGGGCTATCGGCAGGCGTGTGTTTTCATCTATCGCCCCCAATAGATCGGCCAGAACCTCGATGTCGTCGCCTATCGTGCCGCCAACGCCCATCGGGACTTCGGCGGTAAAATAAACGCTTCCGGCCGCTCCGCCGGGGATATCGACCGGGCCGTCGAAGAAAGTTCCGCCGGGGAAATTAAACGATAGACCGTAGGGGCTGCTCTGCGAGAGATCCACCGTAACCTCGCGGATATCCGCGCCGCCGGTATTCGTGAATTCGACTTCGACATCGAACACGCTGCCCTGTGTGATAAATGGGCTTCCCGGTGCGGTGGCGGCATTGCCGCCGGTGAATGTCATCTCGATCTGGGCCGGATTCTGGACATTGATAAGCAAGTCGTCATCTATGACATCGTGCAGCGTCGCCCAGGGTTCGTCCGTAAGCTGCACAACAATATAATGATCTCCAGCCAATCCGGGACCGCCGATATCATAGACAACATAGCCCGTATCTCCCGGCTCGATTCGACTGCAAAAGGTGTGACCTATGCGGAATCCGCCCGTATAGAACTCAAGAACCATAAATCTCAAAGAATCTACTGGAACGAGACCGTTATTGATAACCATTATTGTAACAAGATGGTCCTGTGCGACATTGGCGTTATAATCGTAGGGCACCGTGCCAATACTCGGCAGGCTGCTTGTCAATTGGACTATCTCGATACTCGGGAAGTGTGTGTTCACCCAGGAGTGGACGCCGTTGAGCATCGGCGCGGTATGGCGATTCCATGCCCAGTAGTTGCCGTCCCATTGGCCTCCCCAGAATATGCCGTCGATCTGGACAGTCCTGTTGACATACTGTGTGTCCATTGTGGCTCGATACATCTCTATCTGGCCGAGTTGATTGAAGGCATATATTCCCGCGGTTCTATGCATTGGTTCGTAATAACCGCGAGTGCCGTCCCATATCGGGCCGTCCCGGAAATAATCGCGCACATCGGTGCGCCATAATTGTGGGGTGACATCGTCCATATCGGCAAGCCAGAGACTTTCCGCGACAGCGATATTGCCGGAAATAGCCGCGAACATCATCACCGGGAGGGATTCCCAGCGCTCGAGACCGCGAGCAGCGAGCATCGGTGAACGGCTTTCCGGACAGTGATAATTACCCCACCATCCGGGGAGTATGTTGTCGAAATAGTAGCGCAGCATTGTCTCGACATAGAGCCACGCGCCTTCAGCCTCCTCGTCCCAATCGTAATCGGTCGGCGGAGGTTCAATGGGAACAAATCCCGGGCGGTAGCGCACGGGATAGCTGTGGAAAGAGCGCATGTGGCTTTCGAGGACGAGTCCCCAGACCGCGGTCAGGTATAGGTTATCCGTTCCGTTGTATTTGATCGCGGCGTTCACCGAGTTGTAGTAGAGGTCGTTATTGCGGATGCCCTCGAGAATGTCCACGATATACGGCGAATACTCGTAATTATCGCACAGTGTGAGGAAATATGTCGCCCAGAGAACGCGTTCGAGATAGACATCTGTGCTGTCCGCGGCGAAATTCATCGCGGGATCGAGGCGCCAGGGGATTTGGGCGTCGGCCATGAGCATCTTATAGATTTCCCAGCCTCCCATATCCGAGGCCTCGGAATACCACGGCTCGATGCCAATCCCAATATGCGGTCCCGCGGAGGTGTCCTGAATATTGTTGCTAATAAAGACCCTCTCCAGACCGTTGAAGGCATAGGGGACGTTAATTCCCGTGGCGTTCATTCCCATCCACAGGCCGGCATTGGTAAAAAGATACGCCCCGAGATATGCGGGAGTCTGGTTATCCGTGGCAGGAACCGCAGGATTCGTCGGGTCGGTATCTATCCAGACCAGGCCCTCGGTCGGATGAAACATACCGTTTGCCGGGTCGGTAACATACGCCATCGATGTGTGCGCACGGTCATAATATCCCGTGGCCATCGCCCCGACGATGATGAACAAACCTAACAGAAGAATCAGCCCTGACTTTCTCATGGCTTCTCCTTTCCCTTTATTAAGGAGCTTAAGTTTAAAAGGATCGAATGCAATTTTCATCATTTTTCCCTCCTAATAGATTATGTCCTAAGAGCTTATGTTATTCACCTTTTAAACAACATAAGACTTTGGGCGTAACTTGTTTATAACAATATACGCAGGCATAAAGAATTGTCAACAACTTTTTTAAAAAGAATAAAACAGCTATTCCTAAAGCACTCAACAAACTCCGTATGAGTTCTAAAGCCACCACTTGAAGTAATAAACCGTAAGTGCAATTGCCACAAGCGCAATAAAATTAAAAGCGAGCGTGAACCCGAACGTGAACTCTATTAAAGCCAGATCGACATGTATCGGGTCGATCCCGAACTCGACCTCCTTCATAAAAAAGGTTTTCACGACTCCGGTGGGGAGCGCAAATGTGAGTATTTCGGTGAGAAGCGCCCCCGCCAGTATTCCGACCGCAACGGCCAGAAAAACTACGGCGAGTTTTTTTCTCGGCTCAGACATCATTTCCCGCCGCGCTCAGGTATTGTAACATGCTCTGGAATATTTTCAGGCCGTCGCCGGAGCCGAGCACCGGCTCGCTTGCCCTTTCGGGATGAGGCATCATCCCAAGAACGTTCCCGCCCTCGTTAATAAGACCCGCAATATTATTGGCGCTGCCGTTGGGATTGGCCGCCATAGAGGCCTCGCCCTTTTTGTCGCAATAGCGAAAGAGCGCCTGCCCCGAAGATTCGATACGGTCGAGGGTCGCGGGCTCGGCGAAATAATTGCCCTCGAAATGCGCTATCGGAATTTTTAGCACGGCGTTCTGTTCGAGAGAGTTGGTAAAACAAGTGTCGTTCCTTTCCACGCGGATAAAGACGTCCCGGCAGATAAAACGCATGTCGCGATTGGGGATCATCGCCCCGGGGAGAAGACCGCTTTCGAGCAGTATCTGAAAGCCGTTGCAGATACCGAGGACAAGCCCTCCCCTATCCGCAAACTCTTTCACAGCGCCCATCACAGGGCTAAAACGCGCGAAAACCCCCGTGCGAAGATAATCGCCATAGGAGAAACCGCCCGGAAGAATCACCAGATCGATCCCCGAA
>DAOWNU010000463.1 GCA_030642425.1 bacterium
AACCTGCTCCAGAATCACCGATTGCTCCGAATCCGCGACATCCTGAGTTATCTCGACTCCGCGGTTCATCGGCCCGGGGTGCATGATCAGCCTGTCCCCGTCCATAAGCCGCACCCTTTTTCCATCGACACCCCATATTCGGGAGTATTCGCGCAGCGAGGGGATATATCCTGATGACTGCCGTTCGAGCTGGAGCCTCATAATATTGACCACATTGGCCCCGGTCAGGGCCTCCTCGATATCGTGGGTTATTTTTATCCCCCAATTATCGGCGCCCGCGGGCAGGAGCGTTGCGGGGGCGCAAAGCGTAACCTTCGCCCCGAGAGCTTTCAATCCGAAAACGTTGCTGCGGATGACTCTGCTGTGAAGCGCATCCCCGACGAGCGTAACTTTCAAACCCTCCAGATCGTCGAATCGCTCGCGGATTGTGTAGAGATCGAGCAGGGCTTGTGTGGGATGTTCGTGGGAGCCGTCGCCGGCGTTTATCACGATAGAGTCGCACCTGCGCGCGATATAGTGCGGCGCGCCGGTTGCGCTGTGGCGGATAACTATCATATCGATTTTCATGGCGATGATATTCTCCACTGTGTCCCGCAGGCTTTCACCCTTTTTCAGGCTGCTGGTCGAGGCGGAAAAATTTACGACGTCGCCGCTCATTCGTTTTTCCGCCAGTTCGAAGGACATTCTCGTTCTGGTCGAAGGCTCGAAAAACAGGTTAGCGATAGTAACGCCCCTCAGGGGCGGCACCTTTTTCACGTCCCTCTCGAGCACCTCCCGAAAGGTTCTGGCGTGATCGAGGATTTCGATAATCTCGTCGCGTGAATAGCCTTCGAGGCCCAGGAGATGTTTCCGTGCGCTCATTTTCTCTCCAATCGAATAAAAAAAGGGCCGTTCGGCCCTATAAACTATTATCTTTCGTAACCTTCACAACCCGGTCGTCGCCGTCAACCTCCTTAAGCCGGACTTCGATATACTCAGGGTCTTTCAGGCTGACATGTTTTCCGACATAGTCGGCGCAGATAGGATATTCCCGCTTTCCGCGATCGACAAGCACCGCAAGCTGGACGCTTCTGGGCCGACCGAAATCGATAATTTCGTCGAGGGCCGCGCGGACAGTGCGGCCGGTGTATAGCACATCATCGACAAGGATAATATCTTTGCCCTCGATTTCGAAAAGTATCTCGGTGCCGCCAATATAGGGCGAGGCCGTCATCTCCTTGAAATCGTCCCGATAGAGCGTTATATCTATGCTCCCGAACGGCACTTCGCTATCTTCCGCCTTTTCGATTATCCCCTTGATACGCTCGGCGATATTCACTCCCCGGTTGCGGATGCCGATAATCGCGAGATTTTTCGCGCCCTCGTTCCGCTCGAGAATTTCCATAGCGATTCTTTTCACACTCCGCTTAAGCTGCACACTGTCGAGTAATTCTATCATTTTGTTTCCTCCTAAAGGTTTCCGTAAAAATAAGTGTCAAAGCTCTTTTGTCAATAGGTAATAATGGTGAAATACCAAAATCCAAATATCAAAGGCAAAAAAGGTAAAAGGTAATAGGTAATACCAAATTCACATTGACAAATAACATATAATGATTATCTTCTTCGGTAAGTCAATTTCTAACCGAAGGAGAGTAAAATGGGCAGGAAAAGAGATGTATCGTTTGTTGATGAGTTTATCCTTAGACAAGCCGAAACAGA
>DAOWNU010000427.1 GCA_030642425.1 bacterium
CGGGCTTTGCACCGGCGCGGCTCAACGGTTCGAGCGCCACGCCAAATACCGAAGTAGTCGCGCCAAAAATCTTGCTCCGGGTGATATTGCCGCCGACGAGAGGAATCTCGAACCTCTCCGAGAAAGTAGCGACTCCGGCGATAAAATCGTCGAATTCCGAAAGGAGAAGATCGGGTGGAATTTCGAGGGCAAGAAGTGCGGCGACAGGGCTGCCTGCGGATGCGTTTATATCGGACACGGCTCCGGCTATCGCTCGGAAACCGCCGTCTTTCATGTATTTGCCGGGTTTCGGGAAATGAACGCCGCGCAATGCGGCGTCCGTTGTAAGAAGAATCGTCCCGTTCTTTGGAAGCTCGATATTAGCGCAATCGTCGGTGAGATCGGCATTCGGGAAAATGCCCCTGACCCGCTCGATCAGGCCGAACTCGCCTTCATCCCACGCCAATTTAGCGGAGCGGCTCACGATTTCTCTCCGCGTGTATCCCCGGAACGATCGGCTATATCCTTGCGAATCTCGGATATACGACCTTCATATTCCGGCGTCCCTTTAACAGACGAGATTAAGATACTCGCCACGAAGACGATAATTATTACCAACCATCCGAAAATGAATTCCTGGCTGCGAAGTCCGAAATCGCCGTAAGGCCCCATGATTCGCTCATATACCTCGAACCCTATCATGAGCAATATCAAAGCCGGCAGGATAAGCTGTATGCGGATGTCCCACCAGATTCCGATCTTTCCCTCCGAGTGGCTGTTGATAAAGCGTCTCATGCCGGAGGCCTTGAAAACCCACCCGACAATCAGGCATTCGCCGATAACGACAATTGTCAACCCAAAGAAATTCATGAATCTATCGACGATATCGAGCATGTGGATCCCCGCGCCGAACATATACGGTATTCCGAGGGCGAGTCCAAATAACCCGACGGTAATATTCGACCGTTTATGGCTCCACCCGAACTTGTCTTTCAGCGCCGCCGAGACACCTTCGACAAGGCTGAACGCGGAGTCTATCGCGAGAAGGCCCAGCATCGTGAAGAAAAGCAGGCCGAATAGCTGTGGGAACGGCAGGCCGTTGATTATCTCTGGATATGTGACAAATGTCAGCCCCGGCCCGGATTTTACAACCGCGGAAACCGCCACACCGTCGATAAGAGCCTTATGCCCGAGCGCGCCGAACACCGCGAAGCCGCCAAGAATGGCAGTTCCGGCATCGGCGAGGCCGATTATCCAGGCGTTCTTTACTATGCAGGTTTTGTCGTCGATAAAGCTGCCATAGGCGATCATCACGCCAAAACCGACGGTCAGGCTGAAAAATACCTGCGTGATCGCCGCGAGCCAGACCTGCGGAATGAGCAGTTTTGACCATTCGGGTGTAAGATAATATCTGAGGCCCTCGGCGGCGCCGTCGAGTGTAACCCCCCTGATCACGAATATTAACAACAGGAGCCACGGCCCGAGCACCGTGAACCAGACGACCTTGCCGACCGTTTTCGTGCCCTTCCAAACAGATGCGACTATCCAGACCCACGCGATAGCAAGCCCGATTAGCAGCGGCCACTGCAATTTTCCCAATTCCCACGGCTGGTCGGTCATACCGAGAACTTTGCCGAAGAAAAATGTTTCCGGATTGCTGCCCCACGACAAATTGAAACTATAGACGAAATAGTTGATGCAATAGGACATTATCCCGGAGTAATATGTTACGATTACGAAGCCGATCCCGACCGCGAACCAGCCGAACCATTCGAATTTTGGGTGAATCCTGCGGAATGCTCCGGGCGCGGCGTTGTCCATCCGCTTGCCGAGTGCGAATTCGAGCATAAGGAGCGGTATCCCGGCGATTAGCAAACAGACCGCGTATGCGAAAAGGAACGCGCCGCCGCCGTTGGCGTAGCAAACATACGGGAACCGCCACAGGTTTCCAAGCCCTATCGCGGAACCTATCGAAGCGAGCACGAAAGCGGTTCTGCTGCCCCAGACATCTCGTTTAGCCATATCCCCTCCGGTATTGATTTTTCGGTTATAACTCCCCACAGCCGGAAATAGTTGTTAATCGACTTCGGTCGATAATGTTATTACAAGATACAATCTATTTCCAGCGGACGCAAATGAAAAATGCTTTTTAGGCTGCATATTTCACAAATTCCACCCGAACAATTATTGTAAATTATGGGAAGTGCTCCTATGTTATTGAAATAAGGGTTCAAGGGGTCGAGGGATCGAGGGGTCGAGGGAAATACAAAAACCCTCGAGCCCTCGAATCTTTGAATCCTTGATCCCTATTCCTATTTATATCGAAAATCTCCACGCGGGAGGGTCTCAGAC
>DAOWNU010000013.1 GCA_030642425.1 bacterium
CCTCGAACGATTCATATCCGACCAATAGGTTTATGCTCTCCGGGATAAAATCGATTTCGTATCCCTCGGGCAGCTCTATCGAGATGTTCTTCTGGTTGAAAACGTTTCCGGATCGGGAAAAGGGCAGCGTCCTTTCCGCCGCGCCGACATTTTGGCCTGAGAACTCCACGGTCGGCAGTTTAAAGGCGAGTATTTCCTCTCCCGCCCGGATCGCGTATCCCGGTATTTCTACTCGATAGCTTATTTCGACCTTGTCTTTCAAGTCTTTGTATCCGGTAAGCTTGTAATCAACGATATGCGCAAGGCCGTCGATGTTTTTCGCAAGCGCATCGAAATAATTGTCTATCTCGCGGGGTTTGCGGTTCTTGCGGTATCGGTGAACGTCGCCGCCGGTCTCGCCGATATATTCTTCCGAATAGTTTATCTCCAGTGTGCCGTCGGGGCGAAGCGCGCAGTCGAGCTTTGGAACTGAATAGTGGTCGTTTCCCGGAATACGTTCCAGCCTCTCGAGCCCGGCTCCGTTTTCATCGATAGGGAGAATGTAGCAGGCGTGCAGGTGCTGATGGTCGTAACGAAGGTATTCATTCGGCTTGAGGAACCTTATTTCACCGCCGTCTTCGATTTTGACCATTAAATTGTTGAAGACTGTGATATTGAACATATTTATCGGCAGCTTTGTGTCGATTCCCGGCCCGACAAGAACGAGCTGGGGTTTATATCCGGCCGCTTTAAGGAATTCATATAGAACGAAAGATAATTCGTGCGAAGCGATTTTTGAAAGGGTTAGCAATTCCGATAGCGGCTTGGGATAAGGATAATAACTCCCAAAACCTATGCCGTTCGACGAGAAATTCTCTGAAACATAGTTATAGATTTGCTCGACAGTCGGTTTTCCATTCGGGAACCGCTCTTTCAATCTCGCATTTATTATATCGAGAGCGTCCTCGGCTTCCGCGACCTTCCCGGCGTAAAGCGCGGAAAGGCCTTCGAGGTTTGTGGGCGTTGTCACAGTAACATTGGGCATGAACCAGCTCATATTCGGAAGCATTGTCTCCTCGACATAAGGCTCGATATCGGTCATCCGATATACTCTTTTATTGTATTTGCTCTCTTTCGATATTTCTGGCGAAGGAACTTCGACATTGTGGAAAAGCACATCGACGCCGTCCTGATATTTAACCTCGAAAATCGACTCGACGATCGGTTCCGTATTGTAGAAATTCCAGTATATATTCAATCCCACGAATGGGTCGAGCTTATCGTAATGAATGGTTACCTGATAGTCCACGACCGAGCCGAGCGAGGCGCCGGTCAGCGCGAATTTCTTTCTGCGGCGGCGCTGATATTCCGAGAGCCAGGCGTTCGTGCTGCCGTCCTCGATAGCGTTGTCCGCGACCGTCGAGAGCGAAGCCAGCCCTATCGACCTCGCGAAATCGACCGTTACATTTTGGCAGTCTTCATAATAAGATTGAGAGAAATTCGCCTTGCCCTTTCCCCGTTCGTTCGCGATATAATAGATATATCTTTGAACGTAATCCGCGCTCATATCTTCGTTTATCGTCAGCGCGCCTTTTCCATAAAGCGTTATATAGCCAGCTGTTGTGTATTTCCGGCTCACTTCGTCGGCTATTTCGAGAGCGGCTTCGAGAATTGGCTCGTCGACATCCAGCCTGTTCTCCCAGTCGTCCCCCGGTCGCCACGTTCCGAGGTCGATACTGCGGACACTGTCAGAATGGAAAGATTTTTCGCCCTCTTTTGTTATCAGGATAATCTTGTCTTCTTTGATTTCCGAGAGCGCCCCGGTATATTCGCTGCCGTCCATAGTATAGACAATATCTCTATATTGCCTTTCCAGTTGGATTTCACCGGCGAATCCACTTAAAGTAAAAAATAAAGAGATTATGAGTAATGACCCAATTAGCATATAATTATTCTTATTCATTATGCCCTCCTTAGGACTTTTCCGTGAGGAATATCCGCTCTTTTAAATAGGCGAGAATTCGTTCGGCGTCGGCCTTATATGAATCGTAATCCGAAATGGGAATTCTCAGTTTCGTTCGCCTGAAACGGTCGGTGAAATGGACGTTATTGCCGACACGTTCATATTTGGCTTCGTATGTGAAATAATCGTTTGCAAGACTGAATTCACCCGGCACAAACTCGGCGGTAAAACCCTCCGACAAGATGAAAGTAACGTCGTGTGTGCGCATGTATGTCATATCCACCTTGATACCGTATTCGCGCTTGCTCAGTTCGATTTCGTCGAAATTGTAGCGCAGGGCCGGGACATCGATAAGAAAATATTCTTCCGCCTCGATAGGATAATCTTCGACTGAGTAGTCGAAAACCATTCCGAAGGGCAGTGATATATCGTCGATATTGGACAGCCGGAAATCGCCGAGAGTTGCGCCGCTCTTGCGTCCCGCGATGAATTGCTCCATAACCTTGCCGTGCCTTATTTCGGGAGTATATTGGAACCATCCGCGATACATTGCCTCCATTGTGCCGGAATACCAAAAGCTGTCCCGAATTGCCGCCGTGCCGTCGGCGGAAAGTTCCACTATAGTTTTACTCTGCATGGAGTTATCCTCCGGCAGGATAGGCGGGTTATACACGATCTCGCCGCGCATATAGTTGGCGTAATAAAGATCGCAATCGCCCATCGAATAATAGGGGAAGCGGAAAAGGTTGCTTGTCGCGTCGAGAACGTGCGGTTCGCCGTCCCACCAGACCTCATTTATCGCGTGGTTGCCGCCCCAGAATACGAAACGCTCGCGGTCGATAAAAGCGGCGTCGTTGGTCATAACTATTATCGGGTAGGCCTCGATTTCCACAGCATCGCAAAGTGTCGCAAAAAATACCGCCTTATCCGAGCAATCGCCGTATTTATTATCGTAGGTTATTTGAGCGTAATGACCGCCGAAACGGCTTGCCAGCGCCCCTTTTACGCTGATATAGCGAATATTCCTCTGCACCCAATGATACAATCTTGCGACCTTCTCCTTCTCCGAATCGGCGTCCCCGACAATCGCCTTGGCGAGACTGTCGAGCTGCGGAGTTATTTTCACATGCTCTCTGTGAAGCTCGCCGAAACGCTGATGATAGTAACTGTAATCGTTATATAGGGATCCGAAGATACCGGGGGAAGTGTTGATATAGCTTCTGGCGTGAGCCTCGTTGACTCTCGGCTCGATATCCCTCATTTCCCATGTGTAGATAGTCGAAGAATCCGTTTTGGTAATAATAGGCTCTCGGGAACCGGTTAAATTCTGTATTCTGCTCGCGGCGTCGCCTATAAGCGGGTCATTATTTTCTAAAAGAAGAAGATCATAATAGAAATCCCGTCCCGTGGGCACCTCGAAATCGACCTTTGCGATTTTTGCCGGTTCATTACTCTGGAAAAAGAATTGAGTCATATAAAGTTCGGGGTCTTCCGGGGCGTATGTCTCCCTGATATACCCAAAATCGATTATCGAGCCGACATCCGCGCCGGGGATGTTAATCGTCATGCTCTTACCCTTGCCGAAAAATACCGCCCCGCGCGTCGGCTCCGAATATGTAATATCCTCCGGGCTGTAATTGTTGATAGTGCCGTCCGGGGATATGCTTCTGGCATAAAGAATTTTCACGCGGTTGATTCCCTCGTCGATATACCATCCTCTTTGCGCCCACCATTTGGTTTCCTGCGTCAATATCTTGCCGGTGAACTTTGTTTCGTTGATCTCCCTGCCGTCGGAAGTCAAAGTCTGGCGGCTGTAGTCATAGAAAATCAGGCCGTTGGCATCGGGATATTCGGCCTCCATTTCCTCCGCGAGCGCGCGCCATTGTGCGATTTGCTCTTGCGAAAGCGCGTATTCGTCTCCCGTAACCGATTCTGTCCCCTTGACTTCGCCGATGAAAACCTTTTTGACTTCGTTTCTCGGCACGTCGCGATTGTCGAGCTTGAACACGCCGTCTTCATAGGTGATCTTTCCCTGTTCGCTTTCGCCGCTCCAGTAATTTATCTGTCCGGCGAAGGCGCAGAGAGTCGCAATTACGGCGAGAATTAGTATGAACTGATTTCTCATAATTCCCCTCTGCATGAGTTAAATTAACTTATAATCATAACGGAAGTTTCTTCGATGTCAATCGGTATCTGAAACTGCCCGCGTTTTACCCGCATAAGATAAGCAGGGAAGACATAATGTCAAGAACTTTTTACATTTTTTTTTGAAAAAGATTTTAAGAGGAATTTGCAAAACCCCTCTTAAAACTGCGAAATGACGATCCTTTCGATATTATTAACAAAAAACACCGCTTGACATTTCAATTTCAAAGGACTATTTTAAACAGTAGCAATAGCATTTGCCGAAATGAGCAAATCCCGACTCCTTTATTTATCGATGCGAATAAAAAGAAGTACATTTTAAAGTTTGAAAACTAACCCCTTTTAAGGAGGAATTGATGAGAAAGTTTGTAATTTGTCTGACTATCATGCTGATCGCGGCTGCGGCGTTCGCGGCTCCAGTTGAAGAGGTTTTGTCTTTTCAGGGGAAGATTGTGGAAGGCGGCGTTCCGGTGGACGGCACGCGCAATATCCACTTTTATCTTTACAATGTGGCGGTTGGCGGCATTTCCATGTGGGACGAGAACCACATCGCAGTCCCAGTGACAGCGGGGCTGTTCAATGTCGAACTCGGCGCGGTGACTACGTTCGCCGGCGCCGGAGTGGATTTCTCGGAACAATACTGGGTCGGTATAAGAGTTGCCGCCGGGCCGGAGATAACCCCGCGCTTTAAACTTGGAGCGAGTCCGTATGCGCTGAATATCGCCGACAGAATTGTAAAGACCGTAGATCAGGTCTTCGAGACCGACCTTCATCTCGATTCGCCCATGGGCGGGGACCGAACAATCTGGTTCGGGGACGGCCACTATGTTGGCGTAGGAGAATACCCCCTCAATGATGACGACCTTCTTCTCTATTGTCCGAACGATCCTGTTTGGGTCGATGCGTTCGATATTCGCCCTACCGGAACTGCCTCCGACCTCGGCGACGCTTCCGCGGAGTGGCGGCACCTTTATCTTTCCGGGAAAATATATGCAGACGGCGCTTCTCCGGCCAATCAGTTCCTCGGCACCGACGGTTCGGGCGACCTGACTTATCTTCCGGGAAGCGGCGCCGACGGCGACTGGGCATACTTCTCCGGCTCCGGCCTCACCGGCGAGATATACCACACCGGCGATATCGCCGCGGGGGATGTTACCGATCCCGACGGTCACGGCCTCTATGTCCAGAATTATACAGTGGATAAAGCCGCCATCAGGGGCACCGACGAGAGCAGTTTTATTTGGGCCGAAGGACAATTGGGCGCCTATTATCCTGCCGGGTTACCAAGCACGCCAGTCAATGTCGGCGTATTGGGCATTAAACACGGTGGGGGCTCGTCGCATGGGGTCGCCGTATATGGTTGGAATGCAGGTCAAAGCGGAGTAAATTATGCCATGTATGCCGCTTGCGACGGCATAGGTGGAACGGACAATTACGGTATATACGCCGAGGCTTCGGGTGCTACCGGAGCCAACTGGGCCGGCTACTTCGTTGGCGACGGTTATTTCAGCGGCAATGTCGGCATCAGGACGACAACACCTGACTATCCTTTGCACGTGGAGCATACTGTTGGTTCGCATTCATCGACGGTTTCTCCTACTGTTTTTGCTCAAGTAGTAGACGCATCCGATACGATGACAGCAATTCTTGCCGGTCAAAACGGGTATCAGGGAGTCTATGGCAAGACTACACGAGAATACGGTTTTGGCGGTCTGTTCTACGCGACAGGGGGAAGTAGTATAGGTGTTCGTGCAAATGCTACAGGCTCCGGAGGCATTAATTACGGTATTTATGGTTCCGCGTCCGGCGGCACCACGAACTGGGGCGGATATTTCGTTGGCGACGGCTATTTCAGCGGCAATGTCGGCATCGGAACGTCAAGCCCGGGTGATGACCTTCATGTAGCAGATCATATTCGCGTTGGGCAAGATCCTTCGTACCCGTTCCTTTATGGAGAGCTAATACATGACGGCGGCGGAACTGGATTTATAATAAACGCTAATGCCAGTGGTGGTTGGGCAGATATGAAACTGCAGACAGATGGAACAACGAGATTATTCATCGAAAGTGGCGGCAATATCGGTATCGGGACGACAAGCCCGGCTCTACCTCTTCATGTCAAACATGTAGATAGTGGTGACGCTATAAGAATGGAATACAGCTCGAGCACGGATTATTGGGATATGGGGACAGCCGCTACAGACAACCTCTGGTTCAGTTATAACGGCACATTAAAGGCCTGGATATCTTATACCGACGGAAGCTGGACAACCTCCGACAGAAGATTGAAGACAGAAATCGATCCGCTGGAGAACGTGCTGGACGGAGTGGCAAAATTAGAACCGGTAAGTTTCTACTGGAAGGACGATGATGTGAGAGAGCGGAAATCCCTGGGCCTTATCGCACAGGACGTGGCGGCTCAGTTCCCGCTCGCGGCGCAAATGGAAGAAGAATTCGGGTATTATGGGATAAACTATGATTATATATCCGTGCTCACCCTCGGCGGGCTTATCGAGTTAAACCAGAAATACGAAGAAACTATTGGTGTGCTGCAGGCGCAAATCGACGAGCTTCGTTCCGAAATCGAAACCCTCAAGAACTCTAAGTAAGGAGGGGCAAAATGCGAAAGCTAATAATACTAACGCTTCTTCTCGCGGCGGTCGCGTTTGCCCAGACGGAGATAAACTGGTGGGTGTTCGACGGCGGCGGCGGGATGCGCTCACCGGCTTCGGGCGACACGGTCTGGGCATCTATCGGTCAGCCGATTATCGGATGCAGAGTCGAATCTTCGACCGAACTCTGCGCGGGCTATCTTTGTCTATTCGAGGGATCGTGTGTGAAAATCGAAGAGAAACCGGACGAGAATCATCCCGGCGAGGACGGCGACGATGTTAAGCGCCCATTCGTTTTCGGGATAAATTCGACAGCGCCGAACCCGTTCAACCCGACCTGCAGAATCGAGTTCGAGGTCGAATCGGACACGCCGGTAACGTTCGAGTTTTACGACATTCTCGGCAGGATTGTCGATACGCCGATACGCGGGGAATCGATGACTCCCGGGCGATACGAGCTAACCTGGGGCGGAGATTTACCATCGGGCACATATTTCGCGCGGTTGTCGTCGGGTGATAAATCGACGGTGAAGCAGATCGTGTATCTGAAATGATGTATGGGCGGGTTTTACGCCCGCCCGCGTGCCGAACAAAACGCGTTGTGTATTTAAAAAAATGACGTAGGGGCGACCCCGTGTGGTCGCCCTTCGGAAGGGCAGGCACATGGGCCTGCCCCTACGGAATCGGGGAATTGCTAAACCCCACCATATTTTAATGGACGTGGCGTCCCGCCGCGTATCGAGCGAGACGCTCGACCTATTAATATTGCGGGACGGCGCGAGACCGACCCATTCGTGATGTAAAGCCACGACACCAAAACCCGAAGGAGTAGATAATGAAAAAAGCAATGATAGTTTTATTGCTGGTTGCATTTGCGGCTGCAGTTTTCGCAGCGCCCGTGGAAGAGGTGGTCTCTTTTCAAGGGAAGATTGTGGAAGGCGGCGTTCCTGTCGATGGGACACGGAACATACATTTCTATATGTATAATGTATCCACGGGCGGAGTGTCGATTTGGAATGAACTCCATGCCGGTGTCCCCGTGACGGCGGGACTGTTCAACGTCGAACTCGGCGCGGCGACAACGTTCACCGGTGCGGGTGTGGATTTTTCGGAGCAATACTGGATCGGTATTAGTGTTGCCGCCGGGCCGGAGATAACCCCGCGCTTCAAACTTGGCGCGAGTCCGTATGCGCTGAATATAGCGGACAAAATTGTTAAGACAGTAGATCAGGTCTTCGAGACCGACCTTCATCTCGATTCGCCCATGGGCGGGGACCGCACGATCTGGTTCGGGGATGGCCACTATGTTGGCGTGGGAGAATACCCCCTCAACGATGACGACCTTCTTCTCTATTGTCCGAGCGATCCTGTTTGGGTCGATGCGTTCGATATTCGCCCTACCGGAACTGCCTCCGACCTCGGCGACGCTTCCGCAGAGTGGCGGCACCTTTATCTTTCCGGGAAGATATATGCAGACGGCGCTTCTCCGGCCAATCAGTTCCTCGGCACCGACGGTTCGGGCGACCTGACTTATCTTCCGGGAAGCGGCGCCGACAACGACTGGGCATATTCCTCCGGCAGCGGTCTTACGGGAGATATTTATCACACCGGTGATGTAGGTGTTGGAACAACCAGCCCGGATTACGAATTAGATATTAATCCTTCTACGGGTCCGGCATGGATCAGGACTAAATCCGAGGATAGTTTCGCAGGGATGATAATCAATAGAGGGACTGGATCGGATAATGGGTATTTCCAGTTCAGGACTGCCGGCGGTTTATCCGACTGGTTTGCGGGCCAGATGGGCGACGATGGTTGGGGTATATCTGAATCGTCCATCGGCGACGGCACATTTCATATTGCCCCCGGCGGCAATGTAGGCATTGGGACGACCAGCCCGGCTGGCAAATTACATATCAAATTGTCAAGTTCTGCCTATAATGCTGCTTTCCATATGGAAACATCTCTGGCAACGAACGAGGATTGGTATATTTATATGAACGGGACAGATGATCTGGTATTTCGTAATGACGCGTCGCAGTACTTGAATATTCAAAAAAATACCGGCAATGTCGGTATCAGGACGACAACACCTGACTATCCTTTGCACGTGGAGCATACTGTTGGTTCGCATTCATTGACAGCTTCCCCTACTGTTTTTGCTCAAGTAGCAAGCGCCTCGGATACGATGACAGCGATTCTTGCCGGTCAAAACGGGTATCAGGGAGTTTACGGCAAGACTACACAAGAATGGGGTTATGGCGGTCTGTTCGACGCGACAGGGGGAAGTTGTTCGGGTGTTTGTGCATATGCCTCAGGTTCCGGAGGCATTAATTACGGTGTTTATTGTTCCGCGACAGGCGGAACCACGAATTACGGTATTTATGGTTCCGCGACAAGCGGCACCACAAACTGGGGCGGATATTTCATTGGCGACGGCTACTTCAGCGGCGATATCGGTATCGGGACGACAAGCCCTGACGCTAAGTTAGAAGTTTCCGACGCCACATTACCTGAGATACGGATGACTCAACTCTACGGAACGAGCCACACGTCGAAGATTACATACTATAAAGACGCCACCGAGAAATTCTGCCTGGGTTATGACTTGTGGGGAGCTGGCACGAATCTATTCTCTTTATATGAGACAGACGGTTCGGGTGCAATATTAAATATCTACAATGGCAATGTCGGAATAAGAACGACTACGCCTACTTACGATTTGCAATTAGCTTACAATTCCGCCGCGAAACCCAGCTCGAGCACATGGACTATCGCTTCGGATAGAAGGCTCAAGACCGATATCGAACCATTCACGGACGGCCTCGACGCCGTATTGCAAATAAATCCGGTCTGGTATCGATATAACGGCATCGCCGGCATGCCCACCGACACGCGGAACATCGGGATTATCGCGCAGGAAATTCAGGAAGTCTGCCCGTATACAGTCGGGGCTGTCGATTTGGTTCTCGATCCAAACGATCACGAAAACCCGAATCCGGAAACCGGCGAATTCCTCGATTACGACGCCAACGCGTTGTTTTATCTGACAATCAACGCGGTCAAAGAACTCAACGCAAAAATCGAGGCACTCGAAGCCGAAATCGAAACACTCAAGAATTCCAAGTAGGAGGGGCAACATGCGAAAGCTAATAATCTTAACGCTCCTCCTCGCGGCGGTCGCGTTCGGCCAGACCGAAATAAACTGGTGGGTGTTCGACGGCGGTGGCGGGATGCGAGCTCCCGGTGCGGGAGATACAGTCTGGGCCTCTATCGGCCAGCCGGTTATCGGATGCAGAGTCGAATCTTCGACCGAACTCTGCGCGGGTTATCTTTGTGTCTTCGAAGGATGCTGTGTGAAAATCGACGAGAAACCGGACGAGAATCCCGGCGAGGACGGCGACGATGTCAAGCGCCCGTTCGTTTTCGGGATAAATTCGACGGCGCCGAATCCGTTCAACCCGACGTGCAAAATCGAATTCGAGGTCGAATCGGACGCGCCGGTGACGTTCGAGTTTTTCGATATTCTCGGCAGGATTGTCGATACGCCGATCCGCGGAGAATCGATGACTCCCGGTCGTTACGAGCTAACCTGGGGCGGAGATTTGCCATCGGGGACATATTTCGCGCGGTTGTCTTCCGGCGGAAAATCGACGGTGAAGCAGATCGTGTATCTGAAATGATGTATGGGCGGGTTTTACGCCCGCCCGAATAAACAAGGCAGATCGCGGAGGTGAGATTATATGAAATATCCAGTAGTGGTGCATGAAAGTGAATATGGCTTCGACGTTCACTGTCCGCTTCTTCCCGGTTGTCACAGTCAAGGCGGTTCATTGGAAGAGGCGCTGGAAAACATTCAAGACGCGATTATTACCTATCTTGAAATGATTTCAGACGAGGTCGAAGGCACTCTATACGAAGTGGAGGCTATGGTTTGATGCTGTTCACCGACCTTTCATCCGAGCGTGTAGTTAAGGCTCTATCTAAAGCCGGATTTAGGGTTATTAGGCGAGGCAAGCATATTGGTATGTCTAATGGCAAATGTCATCTAACCATTCCTCACCACAAAAGGGTTAACCCATACACTCTTAGAAGTATAATTAGAGATGCCGACCTTACTGATGAAGAGTTCAAGGAGCTTTTATAGTTAAAGGAACAGAGCGCTACTAAAATACCTCTCGTTGCGTAGCTCCTGTTGCGCAACGATTTGAAAACGATGATTGGCCGTAGGGGCGTATCGCATACGCCCATAAAACGGGTCAACGCGGTTGACCCCTACGGATTGGGGAATTTAACCCAAAATGCTATAAGCTGTTGTTCTTTAACAAGATATGGTTGTGCGCGTGGGCAAAAAAGGCTGTTTTCGATGTTCGGGAGGCCAAATTCGACGTCCGGGTCGCAATATTCGACGTCCGGAACGCAATATTCTGCGTCGGAACGCAATATTCTACGTCCGGAACGTAATATTCTGCGTCCGGGGCCCAATATTCTGCGTCGGAGAGCGACGCCCCGAGGGCCGAAAGCCTCACATGAGACCATCGAAAAACAGAATTTTTCTTAAAAGGAGCGCAAAATGCGATCGCCCGCATTATTATTAACCCTTTTTCAAGACCGCTGTCCTGCTGAAAAGTAATTTTGGCCCTTTATTATCTATAAACCCAAAGCCTCTGGTATTTTTGACTGTTTCTTCAAATTCTGTTTTTGAAACATGAAATGACGGTTCTACTATTAAGATATGTCCATCCGGTTTCAGAATCGATTCTATTTCACAGAAAAATGCTTTTTCATCGGGAATCTCATGAACCACGTAGGACAACAGAATAAAACCAACATCCACGGACACGCCAATTTTGTTCGCTTCGCATTTATGCGGTGTTATACGTTCCTCGAATTCGGTTCCATGAATCTTATCTCTTAGTTTTTGAAGCATTCCTTCCTGCAAATCCGCGGCAATAACCCGGCCGGATTTGCCGACCATTTGAGCAATGTCGATAGAAAAAAAACCCGGGCCGCAACCAATATCTAATACGGTCATTCCCTCTTCGATATATGGGCCTAATAATTTCTTTGGATTTTGTATCCATCTTCGAATCTTATTATCGAGACCGCCTGCTCTTTCAACCGGACACACACGATTATTTCCGTCATTCATTTTATCTTTCTCCTCGATAAGGGTTAATGTTAAAACTTTCCTGTCGCTATAGAGCGCAGCGGAATAGCCAGACAGAGTTGATTCGGTTATTAGATCATTTTTTCTTTTCTTGAACAAAGCATAATAGATAAATAGTCCATCTGATTTTTATCGTCGGTAAAAGCTTTGCTCATGCCAGAATAGCTCCTATCATGATCATAGTGTTTTGATAAGGGGATAATTGAAATATCCGTCCACCCAAAGCGTTCTAATGCCTCTTTGTATTGGAATGGGCGAATCCTATTCGGAATTCCACGAAACCAAAATGTGTTATACACATAACTTGGAAACCTATATATATTGTTTGGGTCTTTATCACGTATCCAACGAGAATGGGTTTTTAAGTCTATTTCTGCGATCAATATCGCACCTGGTTTGCATATTGTGCTTAGTTGCGAAATGGTTGCATCGATATCATCAAAATGCTCGAAAGCTGCCTGGCTGAATACTAAATCTACTGTCTCCTTTCCAAAAGCAGAAACAAAATCAAAATCATTGCGAACCACATAGTTAAGTCGTGAAGGGTTCCCTGCTTTTGCTTCATTCAATTGTCGTTTTAAAAAATCAAGATTCGCTTGACTCTTCATGCTCTCCAATTTTACAAATAACTGATCATAAAAATTATCAGGTGTAAATTTCATGAGATCATTTACGTCGCAAGCGTTGTATTGAGAACACCCCTTCGCGAGCAGATAAACGCCAACTCCTAAGTCAGATCCCGGTCCTAGTTCGAGAACGTTTTTTCCTGCGAGAATGTTGTTGGTGTGCGTATATTCTCGGAGATGAGACAACCAGTGCTCAACAA
>DAOWNU010000188.1 GCA_030642425.1 bacterium
ATTTTTGATTTGTAATTTTACTATTTTATTTTTTATATTTGATTTTATTGGGTTTAAATTTTAAGTTTATTTGGAAAGCAGTGATTTTAAGGAAAGGGGGCCAGAATTGCCCTTCGATACACTCAGTGAAGTTACCGCAATTCAACAAATCGCCGAAGGAACTTTCCGCATGATCCTCGAGGCGCCGGAAATCGCAAGGGAGGCGATGCCGGGACAGTTTGCTATGGTGGGTTTCAATTCCCCGTTGTTCGACCCATTTCTCCGGCGGCCGCTCTCGTTCTCCAGCGCGGAATTTGGCCGGGTTGAATTCATAGTGAGGGTCGTCGGATGGGGAACAGCGCTTCTGAGCGATCTAATCTCCGGCGAGCAGATACCGATTCTCGGCCCGCTTGGGACACCTTTCCCCCGGCCGGAAGGCGGGGCGATACTTGTCGGAGGCGGAGTGGGTGTAGCGCCGTTGCTTTTTGCGGGCGCGCGATGGAAAAATCCGATACTCCTTTACGGCGAGGCGAATTCCGAAAAGCTGTGCCACATGCACTCTGTCCCCTGCGAGATAATAATCGCCACGGAGGACGGCTCGACCGGCCTTTCCGGCTATGTAACGGACGGCCTGCGCGAGCAGATCGACAAATGCGGCGGAACCGTGTTCGCCTGCGGTCCGGTGAAAATGATGAGAAGAGCTTACGAGATAGCCGCAGAAATGGGAGTCGAATGCTACGTCTCGCTCGAGGCGAGAATGGCCTGCGGGGTCGGCGCGTGTATGGGCTGTGTAATTCAAACAAAGGACGGATACAAACGAGTCTGCAAGGACGGGCCTGTTTTCGATGCCGCACAGATAGACTGGGAGGCCCTCGATGATTGACCTTTCTGTGAAAATCGGCTCGCTTTGCCTGAAAAATCCGGTAATTACCGCCAGCGGGTGTTACGGCGTGGGAAGAGAATACGGGGAACTCTACGACCCCTCGAAGCTTGGGGGGATTGTAACAAAAACGATCACGCTGCGTCCGCGCGAGGGAAATTCTCCGCCCCGAATATGTGAAACGGCCGCGGGCATGTTGAATTCTATCGGACTCGCGAATTCCGGTGTTGGGGCCTTTATCCGGGACGATATTCCATTCTTGAGGAAGCTCGAATGTGCGCGTATTGTCAGTATTGCCGGTGAAGGCCTCGACGAATTCGCGGAACTAATCCGGCGGCTCGATCCGCTGGGCGAGATCGACGGCTTCGAGATAAATGTGAGCTGTCCCAATGTCGAGCGCGGCGGTCTGGCTTTCGGCACGGATCCCGACGTGGTGGGAAAACTGGTCGATAGTATCCGGCCGTTAACGCAGAAGCCGCTGTGGGTGAAGCTCACTCCCAACGTTACGGATATTGTGAAAATCGGCAAGGCCGCGGTCGATTCCGGCGCCGACGCGCTTTGCGCGATAAACACGCTCCTCGGTATGGCGATAGACATCGACACGAAAAAGCCCATGATAGGCAACGTCGTGGCGGGACTCTCCGGTCCGGCAATTTTGCCGGTTGCGCTTATGAAGGTTTTTCAGCTTCACACCGCGCTGCCGGAAACCCCGATAGTCGGGATCGGCGGGATAGGCTATCCTAAGGACGCGATAACGCACATGATTGCCGGCGCTTGTGCGGTTCAGATCGGCTCGGGGCAATTTCCCTATCCGATGCTGCCACTCGACACGGTGGCCGGAATCGAAACATATTGTGTGATAAAAGGCCTTTCCAAAGCGCAAGAGATCACCGGAAGCCTGATCCTGCCCGTAAAATGAGCATTTGCCGAAGAAAAACGGCTGCGCTCGCGGCCTGCTGGCTTGTCATGTTCTGTGCCTGCGCGGCGTCGCCGAGGTATATTTCACGAAGGGCGGTCAAGGGCAGGCCGGGCGAATTCACATTCAAGGAGCAAGTCGGGGTCGCGAGTTATTATGCCGACGAATTCCACGGAAGACCCACGGCCGGCGGAGAGATATTCGATATGGACGCTCTCAGCGCGGCGCACCGGACTCTTCCGCTTGGAACGAAAGTCAGAGTGACCAATCTGGAAAACGGCAAAGCGGTAACTTTAATCATAAACGACCGCGGGCCGTTCGTTCAGGGAAGGATTATCGATCTGTCGAAAGGGGCGGCCGAGAAACTTGGAATGATCGAAAACGGAACGGCAATGGTCAGGGTCGAGGTTCTCGAATAGCCGTAATTCTATAATAACGGTCTGAAAAACGGAGCGATGAGCGAAAAAAAATATTAAAAATCGGTTGATTTTCTATAAAACAATACTAATATTGTTTTGCATGAAAGAAACTGGGAATTTTTATTATAAGTTAATCCGAAAAAACGCTTGCGTTAGGCAAATACATTGTTTATACTTATATGAAGCCTTTTTGTTTATTTCATATATTATCCCCGAATAATGGAGGACTTAATATGACAAAGTTTCGATTCATTTTAATGTTTCTACTGATCTCACTGATTGCGGGTCTCGCAGCTCAGGACATCGAAGACAATATGGGCGCACGGCCGCTGGGAATGGGTCGCGCATTTGTCGGGATTGCCGACGACGGCTATGCTCCGCTTTGGAACCCCGCCGGAATGAGTTTCTACAAAGAACGAATAGTCAGCGGGATGTTCTCTCGGCTATACTGGGGTATCGACAACGACGCTATCGGCGAAGGCCAGCTCGGTTACGTTCACCACTTCCGCAAGAGGGGCGACGTCGGTATTAATACCGTGATCCTGTTCTCGAATATCTGGCAGGAAACAAGGGTTACCCTGAGCTATTCGCATAATATAGGAAGACATTTCAGCCTCGGCCTCAACGGCCGCCTGCTCCGAAACGACGTCGTAAAGGGGAATATCTCCTATTCCGATCAACCCGGAGCCGCCGCAAATGGGATTCAAGACCCGCTCACCGACCCATTCTTCGCCAGCAACGGTTGGTCGAAAATGGGATTCACCGGCGACGTGGGCCTTATGTATCGCCCGAACCGGAAACTCGCTCTGGGCCTTATGGCCGCCAATCTCACCCAGCCGGACATGAGTTTTGCCGGAATCGGCGAGGACGGCAAAGTCCCCATGACCATTCGCGCCGGCGGAAGCTATTGGATACAGGACCAGATACTTCCCGCTATGGACTTCCAGTATATTATGAACGAGGTCAACGGCGGCAACCAGATACACCATTATAACGGTCTCGAATGGTGGTTCCCGGGGAAAACCATGGCCCTCCGCGGCGGATATAACGCCAGTATCGGCGGCGAAGGTTACGACCCCACCGAACTCGCTTTCGGCTTCACATACCGCAGCAAAAAAGCGCTCGACCTTCAGGTCGATTATGCCTTTATTTATCCGCTGTCCGAGGTGAGAGAAACGGGCGCCACCAGCCACAAAATCTCCGCGAGCCTTCGTTTCCTGCCCCCGCCGGAGAAGCTGTATGACCTCTCTCTCCGCAGCAGCAAGATGGGCATCTACCCGCGCGATGCGCAGATCGGAGAAACAATTACGATCAACGCCCTCGTGGAAAATCTCGGCGAACGTCCGGTTGGCGGATACAGTGTCAGCCTTTATTATGAAGACCCCGAACAGGGATGGCTCCGGGCCACCAATCCTATTCTGGTCGATGAGAAGCTTAATGTCGGCGAGGAAAGGGAAATAGAGTTCAAGTGGATCGCCCCGGATCGCGGCCATTATCAGCTTTTTGCCAGCGTCGATGACGACGGCTCTTTAGTGCCCGTATTGAGAAGCCAGATTCGGGAGATCGACGAAGAAAACAACACCGGCGCTATCGAGGTCGATGTTTTCGGCCTGCCAAAGGGCACGATCGCGCCTATCGAGAACACACTCGAAATAAGTCAGGTTACACTGGTGCGTGAGGAGGAACCGGTCGTCCCGATCTTCTTCTTCACACCGGGAGAAGACAGGGTCGATGAACGCTTCCATCACCTTCAGGATATACTCGGTTCGAGACTTCGCACCAACCCGGATATCGACATCGACCTTTATGGTTTCTACGATTCCGGTTCCGACGGCGTTACGCCCGCCCTTGGGGACAGGCTTTCCGAGAACCGCGCGAAAGCGGTCCGCAGCGTGTTTATGAGGTTCGAGCAGATAGCCTCCGATAGGATTCACGTAATCGAACCGATTTCCTACGACCCGGAGAGAACCCGCGCGGGGCTTCCCGAAGAGCATCAAACCGACGACATTCCTCTTGCTATGGCGGAGAACCGCCGTGTGCAGATGGTTACTCATGTCCGCGGTTTCGAGGGCTGGAATCCCGTAATCTATTTCGACAAAGGCTCCGACAGAGTCGATATTTCCAGTCTTAAGGACCTCAAGGCTCGCGCCACGAAAATCAAGAATATTATAGAAAGTAATCCCGAGGTGATATTCCAGATGGAGGGATTCTGCACCGAAGACGAGGTCCGCAATCAGACCCAGTGGGTCGGACTTTCTTTCGACCGCGCATTCAGGGTCAAACAGAGAGTCGGAGAGATACTCGGCGACGATTTCGTGCAGAAATTTAGCAAAAGGCTGTTTATTAAAGGAAACACGGACGAATATACCGACCGCGGCAGAGTCGAGATCAAGATCGACGGCGAGGGCTTGATATACCGTCCGCTCGAAGGACGCATGGCCGCGAAAGGCTACGAGCTTAATCAGGAACAGACCAACTTCGTCCATATTACAAGCGATGTCGAGGCCGGTGTCGATACATATACCGTTTCCATTATCGATACCGAAGGCAAGGTTTTCCGTATGCTTGCCGCCGGTCATGGCAACGTGCCCTCCGGCGCGCCCTGGGATTGGAAGGACGAGAACGGAAATCTTATCAGCCCCAACGAAGAATATTTCTGCAAGCTCGAAATTAAAGATAGACTCGGACAAACCTTCACCACTATTTCGGACCCGATTGCG
>DAOWNU010000372.1 GCA_030642425.1 bacterium
CCGAAGGACAGAGGGGTTCTTTGTCTCCCCTAACAGAGGAGATGTCCGAAGGACAGAGGGGTTCTTTGCCAAAAACCTCCGGGAAATTCTCCTCCCAGTCGAATGGGTTTATGCGCTCCAGCTCCGCGAGCCTCTCGTCCATATCCTCCGGCAGTATGTCCTCCATATCCCTAATATCGTTCCCTATAAGCGAGTTGCCGCATTTTATGTTCGCTCCGAGAGGCGGCAAAACGGCCTCGTGAAAAAGCCACTGCGAGCCTTCGCCTTCGAGCATCTTTGTATAAAGCGAAAAGCGCGTAATATCCACCGCGTTCGCGTCTATATCCACGCCGTAAATATTGTTCTTCAGTATCCTCCGCTTTTCTTCGAGAGCGAGTTTCTTTTTCCCTTCGGGCGTTTCGTCAATCCTGCCCTTCGCCTTCCGCGGGTTGGCGATATAGTAGTCCAGATGATAATCCATCAATTTCTCGAACGCTCCGAGCAGGAAGCTGCCGGAACCGCAGGCCGGGTCGAGTATGCGTAGTTTTGCGACCTGTGCCGGGGTCATTATTTTCTTTGTAGGGGCGCACGGCCGTGCGCCCCTACCCGACGGGTCGGGAGACCCGACCCCTACGGGATTATTGGGCGCGGTTCTACCTTCCAATAGCGCGCCGACGGTCTGTTCGACGATATAATCTACGATATATTTCGGTGTGTAATAAACGCCGCCGGCTTTTCGGACCTCCGGTTTTTTTTCGAGTTTTACTATTCGTGTCGGGGTTAATCTTATTATTTCGCCGAGGTAATTTTCGTAGGCGTTGCCGATAAGCTCGACGGGCATTCTCCCGAAAAAGTAGCTGCTTTTCGGCGGATAAAGCTCCTTTATGAATTTATATAGCGGGTTGTTGTCGATGATTATCTTGTAACAGTAGTCTTCGCCGCGCTTTCTAAAAATGGAGCCGTTGAACCGCACGGCCAGTTTCTCGAACAACTCGCAGATATATGCGTATAGGTAATCGCCGCTGTTCTGGAATTTCCATTCCTTTATTATGAACTCCAGTTTCAAGTCCGGCTGCTCTATCGTCCTTCTGTCTTCGAGTATCCTTATGAAAAGCAGGCGGTTAAGAAGCTCGTTCACCAGGACGTTTATGTCGTCGGCGTCGTATTCTACATTGTTTTTCGCTATATTAGACGCCAGAACCCGGCGCCAATCCATCAGGTCGGCGAAGAAGGCCTTGTCCAGCGGCTCTTTGACCGTCTCCAGCTTTTTCGTTTTCGGAATAAGCTGTTCTATCGAACCGGCGATAGCGGCTTCGTATCCGAATATATTAAGGAGTTCTTCCGCGCGGTCGATGTATTGTTCGTATGTCATTACCCGCTTATTCAGGATGCCTTTTCGGAAATCCTCGATTTTAGGATTGGTTCGTATCAGGTATGGCACGAACTCCTCGAAATCGTGCAGTATGCCTATTACGGTTTTTTGCTTGTCGCTGAAAACATACCTTTTAAGCTGGTAAATTGCGGCTTTATCGTTCTTAAGATTTCTGGACGGCTGTTTCGCTTCCACGAGGAATCTCGTCTCGCTATCGATAATGAAAGCGTAATCGGCCCATTTAGTGCTGCCCTCAATTCTCTCCGGCAGTTCGACCTTGACCTTGCTTTCGTCGCGGGTATTCCATCCGAGGGCTTCCCAGAACGGGTCGATGAGGTATTGCCTCGTTCCGGCCTCGTCCCAATCGTTTTTCGGTTTGGCCTCGAATAGCTTAACGAGCCTTGCGAGTTCATCTTTTGTTTTCGCGATTTCGTTCAATCTATCTCCTGTTAAAAAAAATTACGCCGGTAAAATAATATGGCGTTCGTCCGCTGTCAAGGCCTTATTTCTCGATGTCGATCCGCCATAGTGCTTATCCACGCGGCATTCTTCGCGTCATTTCTCTTTTCGTTTTTCGGCCTTTGCGTCAAAGCCTATGCGTTTCGTCCCCGGCAATACTGGGGCTTCAAGTTGCTTAATTACACTCAAAACCGCGCCGGCAATCTTGCCCTGCTCCCGTTCCAGTTTTTCAAGGCGCTTTTCGAGGTTGTCGTAATCCGCTATCATCTTACGCAAGGCAACGAACGCCCGCATTATCGCAATGTTCATCTTCACCGCGCGCTCGCTCCGCAGCACCGAGGAAAGCATCGCCACCCCCTGCTCGGTAAAGGCCATCGGCATATAGCGCGTGCCACCCCAACTTGAGGTGTCAATCTGGCATCTCAAGTTATCGAACTCTTCCTCGCTCAACACGAACATAAAATCCGCGGGAAACCGTTCAATATTTCGCCTTACCGCCCTTTTAAGCTGGCCCGTTTCCACACCATAGAGCGCCGCGATGTCGCGGTCGAGCATCACCTTCTCGCCGCGAATCAGGTAAATCAGGCCTTTAATCCTATCTATCGGAATTATTTCGTTCATATTCTTTCTCTCGTTTTCGCTCCCGCATGGGGGCGTTATTATTCTGCGCTCCGCGCCATTTTCATTTTTAAATTAGTTCATCGTTAGCCCATTGTCAAGTCATATTACCCGATATTCAACCAGCCATGTCTTTTTCCCGCCACAAACGGTTTGCGGGTGAGGGCGAGGGTTTTGTTTTCGTGACGGAATAGTGTTACTATGTCGCCGAAGAGCTTTTCGCGGTAGGCGCGTGCACGCGCGGCGGCGAGGATTCGCTCGCGCGAAAGATTCACTTTCACCGTCACGTCGGCTGCAGGAGGATCTTTCAATAAAATCCGTGTATCCCGTGTCGCACCGTCCTTTTCCAAACTCACCGCCGTGCAGCATCGCACAGAGCATACGCCGTTTGTCGGTTCGAGCTTTGCGGTCTGCTGTTTTCCGCTTTTGGCCTGTGAGTTGGCA
>DAOWNU010000395.1 GCA_030642425.1 bacterium
ACAGTTTCGCGCTGTCGTCCACCGTAGGGTTCGGCCCCGAGGGGATTACGTGGGACGGCAGCTGCTTTTGGTATACCGATCACGTCCAAAATTTCGTCTTTCGCGTATGCCTGTGGGGTTGTTTCGATTCTTTGGCCGTCGGCGGATGTCTCGATTCCCGTTCTCCTACAATTACTCTCGACTGCCCGGTCGAGCCGCACTATTCGGGCGATTCACTTTTCCTGAGCTGGCATGTGGACGATTTATTCTTCGATTTCGATCCGGGAAGCCTGATTATCGGCACGGGTTCCGGTCTGGACACTTTTTTAGTCGCGGATACCGCATTCGGGCTAATTCCATCTTCCGGCTGCGGCTCGCTGTTCGTGCGTATTCAGGCGCCGGACGGGTTCTGCAATTGGGGCATGGATACTTGCTGGATAGCGATCTGCAACGATCTTTTCACCCGGCTCGATTGCGCCCCCTGCGGCGGATTTTCCTCCTGCTCGACACAGACTCTCGATTTCATCGTCTCGGATACGCTATGCGGATCGGCGCCGGCGGAGGTTCATTTCACGGTAAAGATTTTCGATCCCGCCGGGGACAGCACAGTTTTGCACAGGGCCGGGCCGTCCCCCGACGTCGTTCTCCTCGGACTCGGCGATTCCACACGAATAATACTGCAAAACATACCATACTCCGACGGCGACAGCCTCTGGATTTCTTTCGACAGCCTGTTCACTCCCGGCGGCTGCAAGACCGAACCCTGAGTCGTGAATCAATTCAAAATGAGCAATCAGCAATGCAAATTGCCCGGCAACGGCCCTGATGCCCGCGCGGATGAGAGACATGGCCGGATTTTTTTAGAAATACCTTGACAGCGTGGAATGACGGCCTAACTTGTTAAATAGGACTAACGCGCCCTACGCAGGAGCGGGAGAACGAGAGAATAATATAAAAGGTAAATAAAGCTCTTTGTCTCGCCTTTCTGTTTTGGATGGTAATATATGGGGAAAATATTAATAATAATATCGCTCTTAATAGCGGGGCTTTGCCTCGCTCAGTCTCCACCAATAATCGAGTTGCTTTATCCTCCATCTATTGATAGTCTTGCTATCAACTCAACAAAATTTATAGATTCAGTGTATATAAACGTGGTCGATATTTCAGGGTTTCCCCCAACTATTGAGAGCTGTTATTGCACTTATGATACTTGTTTTTTCATTGACACTGCCTCCGTTGTTACCGATTGTAGAGCGCCTTATCTTCTAAAAATCCAATCTCAGAATGATTTCGTTTTGCCCTGCAGAATGTATCCAATAGATGAGACCAGAGAGTGTTGGTGTGAAGCGGATAGCTATAAGTGCCCCTTTGTTGCGGGCTGGGATTCTTATACTCCGGCTGTATTTTCTCCCTACGCTCCTGATAGTATATGGTTTTATATTGGTTACCCACATCACCTCGGCGCATGGCTTGCCCCGGATCACGATCCGGAATGTTTTACTCTCACCCCGGAACTGGACAGCTTAAGCGGCACTGGTGTTTATTGGGTGAGCATATGCGGGACAACGCAGATCATGCTATCCGAGACGACTTTGGTCTCCAATAATATCTGTATGCTAACGCTTCCAAGAATAGTCGAGGAGTTCGATAAACACCCCGAGGAATTATCGGTTGCTCCAATATGTGATACCCTCGGCAATTGCAGCGATTGGGCAATTTGGTATTTGACATGGTTTCCCAACGCCACACATCCCATGGGCTACACCTTTGATTGGCTTGATATTCACGATCCGTGGTATCCGAAATACTACCTGCCGAAGCTACAGGTCATAGCCGATTACCCATGTCCTACCGACACTATTTTATCTACCGACTCGTTATATATAAATATCTGCTCCGGCGGGTGCCGCGATTCAACGGATTCTTTTGCGGATTACCGTTTCCATTTCCGCACAGATTCCACTTCCGCGTGGATGACTATCGAATGGGCATCCGGCGCGGATACGATCCATTATGGCGACGCGGGCACGTTCTGGTTCCAACCCGACGATTTGCCGCTCCCCTGGCGAAGGTTTGGTGTTCTCACGGACAATACCGATTTACCGTCCAGCTATATCGGCGATGTAACGGTTTGCTTGCAGGATGTTACGAATGCGCCGGTCGTGCGCTACGGCGACCCGGTTCATCTTCACCCGCGCGGCGTCGACCCGTTTATGCCGTTGACTGTCGGAACCACAACTTACGATAGGTGCGTGCCCTCACCACCGGAGCCGGTCTGCTGGAGTTTCACAATAGGCGGCGGCGCAATCCCCGAAACCGAAGAGCCGCGTGCAGAAACCGGCGAATTGAGCCTTATCGTCACCGGCGATGCGACATCCGGCCTATCGATAGAGTATTCCTGTCCGGGCGAAGGTGTTATCGCCGTCTACGATATACTTGGTCGTGCCATATTCCGTCGGAACGTCTCCGGCAGCGGTATAATCGATTGGGGAGAGAAAGACAGCCCGACAGGAATATATTTCGTTCGGGCAACAGTTGAAGATAAATCGGTTACTCAACGTGTTCTATATTTGAAATGACAGATGTTTTTGCGTTGTTCTTTCCATTTTTATGTTCCGTAGGGGCATGGCGGCGACATGCCCGTCGTGAGATTTGCGTAAATTTCAAAACGGGCGCGCCACCGTCGCGCCCCTACGG